>NZ_JAHXBG010000016.1 GCF_020103725.1 Hyalangium gracile
ATGTTCAGCCCAAGCGCCTGCGCAAGCACCCACGAGGGCCCAAGAAGAAGACGAAGAAGGGTTACGTCTCAGGACGGGCTGCACGCCAGCACGTCTCCACCGCTCGTGTTCTGGCCTCCGGACGCATCGATCCAACATCTTGAAAGGGGTGGCCCTCAAGGCGCACCGCCACCTTCGAGGCCCCTTCGTCTTCTGCGATGGTGGCGGGACGTACCTCAAGAACGATGCCTGCCGGAACGCCCTCCTCCGGGCCTGCAAGCGGGCGGGGCTGCGGCCCGTCGGCTGGCACACCCTGCGGCACACGTTCGCCAGTCACTTGGTGATGCGCGGGGTACCCCTCAAGGCCATCCAGGAGCTTTTGGGGCACGCCACCATCGAGATGACGATGCGGTACGCCCACCTGAGCCCGGACGTGAAGAAGGACGCCGTCCGAGCGCTCGAGGGGTAGAGTCGACGGGAGGCGCGGTGCCGCTCGGGTTCGTCGGCGCCTGCTGCGAGGGTCTGCTTTCGCTCGCCCTCTCGCCGAGTCTCACCCACGGTCCGTTTCCTCCACGCCGCTCATCGAACCGGACGTGCAGTTTTCCTGCATCCGGCTCTCGGACAGGTTTCACGCGACGCGTGTCGGCGCGGAGGTGCTCGCGGCTCCTTCTGCGTGCACCTCCTGGCTCCACCTTGGCCTTCGCGTACAGTTCCGCTCAGAGATCTTCGAGCTTTGTAAGGGTTGTAGGCTCACGCCAATCTCCCGCTGCGTTCTCTCCTTGCGAAGCATCCTGAACCAGGGCCCCTTCCCTCCACGGTCGTTACCCGCTTCCTCGGTACTGTAGGCCCCTCCGACTCCTGGCCCTCGCCACGCGCCAAGAGCGTGTTCGGGTCGCCATCCCGCTTGGACCAGGCCTCCCGTGTTGCGCACCTCACCGTGTTCATGCATGCCGCGCCCACTACCCCGGTGGAACGCCCAGCGATGCTCTGTCGACCTTCTCGCTGGGCCCATGGCCTTCCCTGTATGTGAGCCAGGTCGGCTTCCACGATTGCCCTTTCGAGGCCTGCTCGGGCTTCACTCATGTTGCGGCCTGCACGCTTGCTCGACCTCCTTTCGAGGCCTTCTGTCTCTGGGCTTCGAGTCCGAGGGTCGCCCCTCGTCCCCGCCAGATAGCTACCGAGGGGGTCGACTTCCTCCTCGGGCGGGACTTCCACCCGCTGGTCAGGTGCACCTTTCACGGCGCACTCACACTGGGGGCACACGGACCGGGCTGGGCGGAATTTCCCAATAAAGTCCGTGGGTTAAGAGTGCACGAGCCGGGGATCGAACCCGGACGGCCCTTTCGGGCCAGCGGATTTTAAGTCCGCTGCGTCTGCCAGTTTCGCCACTCGTGCCCGAGGGCTCCTCAGGAGTCGGGACCTTCTCTCAACTGCCGGACGGCCGCAATGCGCGCAACGGTCGATTCTGGCCCGCCCTTGTTATAAAGCGCCCGCCATGCTCGAGACCGTCACCAAGGGCTTCCGTGCCGCCAAGAACCGCCTCGCCGGCAAGAGCGAGCTCACGCAGGACGTCGTGGACGAGTCCCTCCGCGACATCCGCGTCTCGCTGCTCGAGGCCGACGTCGCCTTCGATGTGGTGAAGAAGTTCGTCGCCCGTGTTCGCGAGAAGACGGTGGGCGAGGTGGTCCAGACGACGATCACGGACAAGTCCGGCCAGAAGCGGAAGGTGAGCCCGGCCGACTACTTCGTGAAGATCTGCCATGACGAGCTCGAGGCCCTGATGGGGCCGGTGGACACCAGCCTGAAGCTCAAGCCCAAGGGGCAGCTGAGCGGCATCATGATGGTGGGTCTGCAGGGTTCAGGCAAGACGACGACCACGGGCAAGCTGGCCAGCAGGCTCCTCCAGGAGGGGCGCAAGCCGCTGCTCGTGGCGGCGGACATCTACCGTCCGGCCGCCGTGGATCAGCTGAAGGTGCTCGGCGAGCGGTTGAAGGTGCCGGTGTACTTCGAGCCCAACGTGCCGCCGCCGGAGCTGGCGACGCGAGGGTATGCCGCGGCGCGGGAGCAGAAGTGCGACGTGGTGCTCATCGACACGGCGGGTCGGCTCGCCATCGACGAGGCGCTGATGGCGGAGCTGGAGTCCATCAAGGGCCAGGTGCACCCGGACAACATCCTGCTGGTCTGCGACGCGATGATCGGCCAGGACGCGGTGCGCACGGCGGCCGAGTTCGATCGGCGGCTGACGCTGGACGGCTTCATCCTGACGAAGCTGGACGGTGACGCGCGTGGTGGCGCGGCGCTGTCCATCAAGGAAGTGACGGGCAAGCCCATCAAGTTCCTCGGCATGGGCGAGGGGATGGACAAGCTGGAGGAGTTCCGTCCGGACGGGCTCGCGGGCCGCATCCTGGGCTTCGGCGACATCGTCGGCCTGATGAAGGACTTCGAGAAGGTCGTCGACGAGAAGAAGGCCGAGGAGGACGCGCGCAAGCTCCTGTCGGGCAACTTCTCGATGAAGGACTTCGTCGAGCAGATCCGGATGGTGCGGCGGATGGGGCCGCTGAAGGATCTGCTGGAGAAGTTCCCGCTGTTTGGCGATCTGACGGATCAGCTGAACCCGGATGAGAAGGAGCTCACGAAGATCGAGGCGATGTACGACTCGATGACGGAGAAGGAGCGCCTGCGTCCGGACCTGATCAACCAGAGTCGGCTGGAGCGCATCGCGAAGGGCAGCGGGCGGAAGGTGGATGATGTCCGTGAGCTGCTGCAGAAGTTCGGGATGATGCAGCAGGTGATGGGGACGATTGGCCAGAATCCGGGCCTGCTGGGGAAGATCCCTGGGTTCAAGCAGCTGGGGCAGCTGTCGCAGCTGAAGAACATGGACCTGTCGAGCATCATGGGGAAGGACAAGATGATGCAGCAGGCGCTGGGAAGCATGGGTGGAGGGCTGCCCATGCAGATGCCGCAGATCGCCCCAGGCTACACGCCGCCCATGAGCCAGGCGGCGATGGCCAAGGCCCGGCTGATGGGCTACACGCCGCCTTCCGCGAGTGGAAAGTCCGAGGATCGGGACGCCATCAAGGAGCGCCGCAAGCGCGAGAAGGCCAACAAGAAGAAGAACCGGAAGAAGAAGTAGCCCTCCCCTCCCCTCACACCGTCTCGCCGCACGGACGGCCCAGTCCGCGCACGGAGACGGTGCGCGTGCGAGCCGTTGCCGCAAACCTCTGGCGCTCGAAGGCGGAACCGTCTTTTCTGCCTCTCTTGGAGCGTCATGACGAGCAGGGAGCATCCACGAAGGTCTGTGGAATGCATCTTGCTCTGGAGGAGCGGCATGCCCCTTTTCAATCGTGCAGTCCCCCTGGTTCTGGCAGCCCTGCTGTCGGCGTGCATCAATGTCCCCGAGATCGAGGCCCCCGAATCACCCGATGCCGGCCTGCCAGATGCCGGCCCCAAGCCCGACTCCGGCGTTCCGGCCGACACCACGTCCCCTACCATCACCGCGACGACGCCCTCTCACGGGTCCACCAACGTCGCCACGAGTACGCAGCTGGTCCTCACGTTCTCCGAGCCGATGAACGTGAGCACGGTGCAGGTCAGCATCGCCCCCACGGTGGAGTTCAGTGAGACCACCTGGGCGAACGGGAACACCCTGCTCACGCTGCAGCCGACAGTGCCTCTGGCCCAGAACACCGGCTACACCCTCGTGGTGGATGGCAAGGACGTGGCTGGAAACGCGCTGACGGACCGGAAGGCGTTCTCCTTCAGCACGACAGGGCCAGCCCCGGACACCACGCCGCCGACGGTCCTCGCCATCAGCCCCGCGCACGGGACCATCGGGGTGGCACGGGATGCGTCCATCACCGTGACGTTCTCCGAACCCATGGACAAGGTGTCTGCTCAGGCCGCCTTCAACATCACCTCGCCACCCGGCTTCAACTCGGGAGTCTTCGACTGGAATGAGGCGGGCACCGTGATGACCTTCAATCCGGACACCGACTTCCCCCATGGCACTGACGTCATCTGGCGCGTCTCCACGACCGCCAAGGATCCGTCCGCCAACACGCTGGAGAACAACGTCTCAGGCACGTTCCGTGTCATTCGCGTCAACACGGTCACAATCAACTACGACCCTCCAACGACTGGTGCCGCAGTTAGCCCTTCCTATGACAAGCAAACATACCTTTTCTTAGGTGCCCTCGTAGGAGACACAGGCAACGCAACTCAGGCTCGGCTCTTTCTAGGCTTCAAGTTGGACGCGCTTCCCGAAAATCTCTCCCGCCTCACCTCGGCCAAGCTAATCTGGTACACGACCAATCAGACCGGAGACCCGCTCGCAAGCCTGGGCAGCCTTCTACTAGAGAGAGTTTACATCGGAGAAGAAATTGCTCTTTCAAATGCTACATGGACAAACCCAGTCGCCAAAACCCAATACGAGTCTCCTGCGCTCAACACTCCCATCAGCGTGTCCGTCGGCCCTTTGATACCTGCTGTCCAGTTCAACACCACGTCATTCGTGGCATCGGACTGGCTGGATCGCACCAATCGAGGCACTAAACGGTCTCAGTTCAGGCTTCGCTTCGAGGTTCCCAGCGACAATGACGCCGAGAACGACTCCATCCACACACATGAAGACGTTTCGACGCCAGCGGAGCTTGAGGTGACTTATGAGTACCCGTAAATAGACACGCAGCAAGCGGGTCCAACTCAGGCGCGAAAAATGGGGGTGCTGCTTCGGCTCACCCCTTGCGTTTGGGAACAACGAGTCCCCGTGCCAGACGGCGCAGCACACGCCGTTTCTGCCGGCGCTTGTAAAGCTTATGGGCATTCTCTCCCTCCTCATTCGCGCGGGCCGTCGCTTCGTCCATGATCTGGAACTCCACGAGCGTGAAGACGATGCGGCTCTTGCGGGGACGCAGATCCTCTTCGGGAGGAGGGAGGTACGCATCCATCCGCAGAGGCATGTCGACGATGAAGTTGAGAGCTCGATAGGTGCTTCCAGAAAACTGATTGCTGCCGTGCTCCTCGCGGTCCTCGTAATCGCGATCCAGATGAAGCTGCGCGGCGAATTGTTCGAAGTGTGGATACTCAGCCAGCACCGACTTGAATTGAATCAACGAGTTTTCTGTCTGCCCTGGCACCACGAAGTTGAATGGGAACAGCCGCTGGCTGAGAAAGTAGAGCGTCGGAAGGATGTCCGCGCGGTTCTTCGTAATGATACGGAACCGCGTGCGATCATAGACCTGAGCGGCCACCGTCTCCTTCTTCGCTATCAGCTTGGTGATCAGGGAATCCCGCGTCTTGATCGAATGCGCAAACTCGACGATGGGCCCGCCCTTGGCCTCGAGCTCCTGGGCCACCGCCAGCACCTTGGCGGTGACCAGCTCGGCCAGATCCGCCTCTGAAACGGGAAGCCGGAAGAGCAAGTCCCGCCCTTCGATGTGCTGGATGACATGCATCACCTTCAGCACGATGCACGCGATACGGCGGTACTTGGGCAGGCCCTTGGCGCCAGAAGCGAAGAGGAAAAGGTCGTGAATCTCCGTTGGCGAAGCCACTGCATCCGCGACCCGGTAGTCGAACGTCTTCCGGAGATACTCCACCGCGTCCGCGAGAACCAAGCGCGCCCACGCCTCGTCGTAGGGCCGAGAGGTATCGAGCTGGCAGAGCCGTAGGAAGTGGTCGACCTCCTCACGGGACTGGAAGTGCATCCGCCGCCAGTCGATGACCGACCCACCTCGAAGGATGAGCCGGAGGCGCTCCAGCTCGCGGAGCCCCATCTCCGTCACCGTGCGGATGGGGAGGTCGGGCAGTTGTGGGATGAGGGAGACGGCCTTCACAGCGGCGCTTCTAGCTGAGCCTGCACATGAAGGGAACTCCCCGAAAAGTAGAAGGCCCTCCCCCACTTGGGGAAGGGCCTACATGCTCGTTGCCTGGGCAGACGAGTTACTTGTTGGCCACGGGCTTGCCGTTCTCGAAGCGCTGCTCCCTGACCAGGTTGCCACCACGGTACTCGGCCTCCGCGACCTTCTTCCCATCCTCAGAGTAGGTCGTGGAAGCCCCTTCACGATTGCCGTGGACCCAGCGCTCCTCGAGCTTCACCTTGCCCGACGGGAAGTACTGCACATGGCGTCCATTGTAGTGGTGGGCCGTGTACTCGATCTCCTCGATCTTGCGTCCATTCTCGTCAAAGTACGTCCAGAGGCCAGTCTGCATGCCGTCGGTGTTCTGGCCCTCGGCCCGCTTCTGACCGTTCGGATGGAAGCTCACGAAAGGACCGTGGGCGCTGCTATTGCGATCCTTGGCGTTGGTCTTCGCACACATCCAAGCCCCCTTCTCCGCCGCAGCCCGCTGCTGGGTCCCAGCCGGGCAGTTCAGCTTGACCTCGCCAGCCAGTGCGGCCGAGGCGCTGAAGGCGAGAGTGAGGGCAACGACGCGAGCAGAAGTCTTCTTGAACATGGCTCTTCCTTTTCTGGGAAACCTGTGGCGTCCCATACGCCGCTATAATTGACGCCCTGTGCGCAGGATAATTCATCCTCCGCAGGCACAGAGCCAGCGCTCTCTCAACCAGAGCAGGGCGCATGAAAAGGCCCTGCCCCCATGGGGGAGCAGGGCCCAGAGCAGACTCAGAAACCGCCTACGCTCTTAGCGAGAGAACGAGGCGCAGTAGCCGTTACCATTCGTGAAATAGAACCCCATGGTAACGTTCTGGACGTCCGGGATGCAGAGGAAGACGCTGACAGAAGCGCTCTTCTGGTCCGCAGCCTTGGTGTAGTTGAACAGGTTGCCAGAGCCGAGCGGAACCTCACCCTTGTCCGTGCGCACGTAGAAGAACCCCTGGAAGCTGCTCTGGTCCGCCGGAACCGTCCCGCTCTTCACGTAGAACGAAACGCGCGGAACCACCTTGATGGGGTTAGTAGCGCCCGGGCAGCCGGCAGGATCTGCGGCGAACGAGACCTTCTCCACGCTGTAGATGATGTTGCCGGTGCTGGTGGTCGCGCCCGGATCGAAGCTGGCGGCCGGCTTGCCCTCGAGGTTGCCGCAGGTGGGCTTCGGCGCGTCCGCGCACTTGCCCCCGCTGCAGAACTGACCGTAGGTGCAGGAGCTCTGAGCGTCGCCGGAGCAGGTCGCGGCGGCCTCGCACTTGTCCGTGGTCGCGTTGCAGACCTCACCCGCGGCGCAGGAGCCGTAGGTGCAGGTGGTGCCCGTGTTGCCGCCCGCCTTGCACTGACCCGTCGCCGTGTCGCAGGTCCGCCCCGTGCCGCAGGACGCGTCCGTGGTGCACTTCGGCGCGCAGACCTTGTCCAGATCCGAGCAGATGACGTCCGCGCCGTACTCGTTGCTGCACAGGGTCGACAGCGTGCACTTGCAGATCTTGCGCGAATCCGTCGCGCTCACCGCCGTGCACTCCGACTTCGCGGAGTCCGGACACTCGCCCGCCGCGTCGCACGTCTGAGCACAGACCTTCGCGGTCGGGTGGCAGATTTCACCGTCGAGGCAGTCCCCGTCGATCGAGCACGTGATGCTGCTCTCCTCGTCACCAGGACAACCCGTCATCACCACGCTCAGCGCGCTCAGCGCGGTGAGCATCATCATCGTCTTCCGAAGCTGCATGCTGGAACTCCTCCTATGGGTGCCTCGCATGGGGCTTCCGGCCTCACAAGCCCCCTCCATCCTTGCGAGCGGGGCTGGCTTTAGCCCTGCTCGTCCGGACGTGTCAACGAATGTCGACGCATCCTGGACGAACGACCCATTGCGGAATTCAGCACGTGCACAAACGGACAGCGTCGCAGCGCTTCTTCACTGTCCGTTTGGACCTCAGCGTCAGAACTTGAACGGAAAATCGATGGGATCTCCCTGCTTCCGGTGCTTCGGGAAAGACCAGCCCTTGATGAGCCCCGAGATGCAGCTCGCCATATAGGTCTTCTTGAACTCATCCGACTTCACCAGCACGCCCGACGTCTTGCCGGTGGTCTGGATCGTCCAGCGCATCACCAACGTGCCAGAGATGTCCGGATCGCGCTTCTTCTGCTCGTTCACGCACTTCAGGATGGCCGGCTTGTTGTTCAGCACCACCGCCATGATCTCCGACTGACCGAGCCGCTCGGGAACACTCCCGCCGCCAGGCTCGGGCGGAACGTAGACGGACGACGACCCCGACGCGCCGCCGCTCGGCTTCTTCTCCGGCTTCTTCGACCCGAAGAGATCATCGAAGTCATCACCCAGGCCGTCATCCTGCTTCCCGGATTTCGGAGCCGTGGACGCCGAGCTCACGGCCTCGGGCTGCCTCTCGGGCCGGGAGTTGTTCACCCGCGGCGTGCTCGTGCGATCAGGACGCGAGCCCGGATTGGTCTTCGTCGCGGCTTCGGCCGATGCAGGAGGCGCAGGCGGCGGCGTGGCGGGAGGCGTCGTCGGAGGTGCCGCCGTCGGCGCAGGCGTCCCAGCCGCAGCCACGGCCTGGCCCGGCGCAGGCGCGGCAGGCGTGCCCGGAGCGGGCGTAGCAGTCGTACCCGGCGCAGGCGTGGTGGGCGCGGCCGTATTCGCCGCCGCCACGGGCGGCGTCTTCACCTCAGGCGCAGGCGGAGTCGGCTCGGCCGGCTTCGTCGGCTGAGGCGTGGGCTGCGCCTCCGCCACGAGCACGGGCTGAGGAGGCTGAGGCTGCGGCGAGGAGCGTCCGAACGCGAGGTATCCCCCAACGCCCAGCAGCGCCACTGCCGCTACCGCGATGCTCGCGAACATGACCGTCTTGTTGCCGCCACCCTGCGACCCAGGAGCCGCCGGCGGCGGATAACCCGGGTACGCAGGCTGCGGGTAGCCTCCCGCGGAAGCGTAGGCCGGCTGCCCGTACGCGGGCGCCGGCTGCGCATACGCGGGCGCGGGCGCCACGGGTGCATACGGCATCGGCGCGGGCTGCGGTGCACGCATCGGCTCGACGGCGGACAGCATCGGCGCCGCACGCGCGGCCGGAGCCATCGCAGGCTCCGGAGGCGGCAGATCGAGCAGCCCCGGCGCCTGCTTCTCCTCGGCCGCGGGCTTCGGCGGCGGCTTGGACAGCGCCTCGTTCTCCTCCTTCACCAGCGAGGCGAGCACGCTCGCGGCCGACGGCTTCCAGCCCGACGACGTCGGCTCCGCGCTCAGCGCGGGCGCAGCGGGAATCTCGGGACGCGTGTTCTTCGCCGCGGCTCCCGCGCTGAAGGCGGACTCCACCGGCGCCGACACGGCCGGCGTGGAGGTCGACACCGGCGTGGGCGCGACGATGACCGGCTTGGCCGGACGCGGCGCGAGCACCGACGCCAGCTCCGTCACCTCGGAGAGCGGAATCCAGTCACCGAAGCCCTGGCGCCAGCACAGGCTGTCCGGCCCCACCTCGCCGCGCTCCCAGTGCTCCTTCACCTTCTCGACCGAGAGCGGCCCCACCTGCTTCTCGTCGATGGCGACGAACCAGTCGTTCGCGGGCGCCGCCGCCTTCGGCTCGTCCGGCTCCGACTCGGCCTCCGCCAGCTTGCGCACGGCGTCAGTCGAGGACTTGCTCTCCTTCGTCGGCTCCGCGGGGAGCTTCTGCGAGCCCGAGAGGACCTGATCGAACACCGCGCCGATCTCGTCCTCCTCGACGTCCGTGAAGAGGCCACCCTCGGGTGGAGTCCCCAGCGAGGCCAGCCCACTCGCGGCGTTGGCGCTCGCGGCTCCATTGCTCGCGGCCGCGGCAGTCGCCTCCGCTGCTGGAGCTCCCTCATCCTTCGGCGCCGCGGCACCGGATGGGCGAACCACAATGACGTGGCCGCACTTCTTGCAACGAATCTTGACGCCCTTGGCGCCAATCTTGTCGTCGCTAATCATGTACTGCGCGCGGCAGCTGTCGCAGACGAAGCGCATCGTTCCCCGCAAGTCTCAGAAAAGACGGAAGAAATCCTGCCAAAATCGTAGAGGTGCTACCCGGGGGGGTCAAGGATGCGTCCCATGACCGCCCGGTCACCCTTCAACGGCTGAACCCTTCATCAGGTTCTAACCGCTACTTCCTCACCTGTACCTCCACGTGCGTCCCTACAGCGACACGCAGGGCATGCAGGTCCTCGGACGTCGCGAACACCAATAGATCCCGTAGCTTGGTGGTAGGGGGGACCCGGAACGTCGAGCCTGTCTCCCCGCTCACCATGCGCTTGACGGGCTCCATCTCCCCCGCGGCGAACAAGCCAGCGCGCGCGGCGGTCAGCTCCACGCCCTCCAGCCAGGTGCGCACATCCATCGGGGTCGCCGTGGGCAGGTAGGCGCGGGCCACCTTCGCCAGGGCTCCCCGGGCCGGCTCGCTCAGGTTCTTCTCCAGGATCTGCCGCGCCTCGCCGAAGTGGCGCGGATCAGCCGTGGGACGGATCTGGCCCACCATCATGCTGAGCGCCGCCTGGAGGAGTGCCTCGAGGCGATCCGGCGCCAGCCGCTGACTGAACGCGAGCTCCGGCCGCGCCAGCGCGAGCGTGCGGCCCAGCAGGTAGTAGACCTCTTTCTGTCCCTGCTCCCCGAAGAACTTGCCGCCCACGCGCACGCAGGCCGGGTGAGTCTGCAGCAGATCCACGTTGACCATCGGCTCGGGCGCGGGCTCGTTGGAGCGCCGGCTCAACAGCTCGCGCTTCGCCACGAGGAACGGCGAGTACAGCTCCACTGCCTCCATGCCGAAGAGCCGCGCCACGTAGCGGTAGTGGTGCACGTGGTACTCCTGCGACATCCCCACGTCGATGCGGTGCTTCTTCGGGACGATCTGGTACTGCTGGAAGGGCAGCGCGTACAGGTGCCCCACCTGCTCGAACAGGATCCCCAGCAGCTCGGTGAGCGGCGTGCGCACCTTCTGATGGAACAGGTGCGACTGCCACAGCCGATCCGTCAGCACGCGCTGCGCCACTTCCTTGCGCTTGGCGTAGGGCCCCAGCTTCGTGAGGATCTCCTTCTCGTCATCCCCCGCGTCGCCCACGAGCCCCGCCACCGCCTGCGCGGCCAGCCACGCCCCGTCGTAGTCCTTGCGCAGCGCCAGCAGGCGCACGAGCTGGCCGCACACCTTGCGCGGATCGCTCGTGTTCGGCAGCGCCCGGCGGAGCGCCGCGATGGCCTCCTCCTCCTTGCCCTGCACCTGCCCGGCCACCTCGGCGTACGTCTCCTGCACCACCGCGTCGTCCGGCAGGCCCTTGGCCACCACGCCGTAGGCCGCCACCGCGCCCTCCGTGTTCTTCAGCACCTGGAGGTACAAGTCTCCCAGCGCACGCCACAGCGCCATGCGCGCCACGTGCGTGTCCGGCGTCTTCGGGATGCGTGACAGCATCCGCGCGTAGTTGTCCTCCAGCGCCTTCCACTGCTCCGCGGCGCCCAGCATGGACTCCAGCGCGCTGAAGGCCTCCACGAAGCGGTGATCCAGGTCCAGGGCCCGGTTGAACGCCTCGGCGGCTCCGTCGACGTCCTTCGCCTCGTCGCGGCGGATCTCCGCCAGCGCGAACCACACGCGCTTGGCTTTCTGCGGCTCGGCGGCCAGCGTCGGCAGCGAGAGCATCCGCTGCAACACGTCCGCCGCCTTGTGCCCCTGGCGCGTCTCGCGCAGCAGCACGTACAGCGAGTCCATCACGTCCAGCGCGTCCGGCTGCTCCTTGAGCGCCCCGCTGAACGCGTCGATCGCCATGTACGGATCCTTCAGCTTGTCCCGCGCGATCTGACCCAGTTCCAGGTAGACGCGGAACTTCGCCTCGCCGTCCAGCACGTTCACGAGCTGCTGGCGCAGGTCCGCCGACTTCTCGTACTGGCCCACCTTGTCCATCAGCGCCACCAACGCCCGCAGGGAAGGCTCGTGGCCCGGATCGATGGCGAGCGCCTTCTCGAAGTGGTTCTGCGCGCGATCCGCGTGGCCCAGCGCGGCCAGCACGTCGCCGAGCTGCCAGTAGACCTCCACCACCTCGAGGTCCGTCAGGCTCTCACGGTGGTGGATGAGGATGGCCTGGAACACCTTGAGCGCGTCCTCGTAGCGCTTCGCCTGCACCAGCAGGTTGCCGAAGCTCTCCAGGTTGGCCAGGTACCTCGAGTCCAGGCCGTACGACTTCTCGTACGCGTCCAGCGCCTTCTCGCGCTTGCCCAGCTTCTCCGCCACGTAGCCCAGCCGGTAGAGCTGCCGAGACAGCTCCACCGTCAGCGCGCCGTCCTTCTCCGCGATGGCCCTCTCCGCCATCTTCCGGGCGACGATGTCCAGCATCTTCTCGCCCAGCGGCCAGTCCTCACGCGCGATGTAGACGTCCGCCAGCGGGCGCGCCGCCTCGAGGCTGTCCGGCACGTGCTTGAGCACCTCCTCGAAGTAGTGCGTCGCCGTCTGCTGATCCTGCCGCGTCTCCACGTGGTACTTCGCCACGTCCAGCAGCGCGCGCGCCTTGGCCTGCGGATCCTCGGAGCTCTGGGCCTCCTGGAGCAGCGTCTGCTCGTAGCCGCCCCAGTCCTTCTCCTGCTCCTGGATGCCCTTCAGCGCCCGGATGCTGGGCAGGTAGCCCGGGTCGATCGCCAGCGCCTGCTGGTAGTTCGACTTCGCGCTCCCCGTGTCCATCAACATGTCTTCGTTGATCTTGCCCATGCGGTGGAACAGCTCCACCGCCTCCTGCGTCTGGCCCGCCACCTGCGCCTCGCGCTGCAGCATCTCCAGCGCGAAGGGCCAGTTGCCGCTGCGCTCGTAGAGGTTGCCCAGGGCGTGCATCGCCGGCCGGCAGTTCGGATCCACCTGCAGCGCGTAGCCGTAGCTGTCCACCGCGCGGTCCACCGCCTTCATCTGCTGGTGGTAGACGGTGCCCATGTCCACGTACAGCTGGGCCTGCTCCTGCGGCTCCGACGTCAGCGCGAGCTGCCGCTCGTAGGCGACGATCAGGTCCTCCCACCGCTCCTGCGTGCGGCGCAGGCGGATGAGCGTCTTGATCGCCTGCATGTTCGTCTGATCGATGGCCAGGATGGCCTCGACGCAGGCGTCCGCGTTCGCCGGGTTCTGGTACTTGTCCTCCCAGATGCCCGCGCTGCGGAAGAGCACGCGCACCCGCTCGCGGTAGTCCGTGCTCAGCTCCAGCATCCGCTCGTACACGGCCAGCAGCTCCGCCGGCTGGTCGAGCTTGGTGTGCAGCCGCTCCAGGGACTCCAGCGCCTCGCGGTTCTCCGGATCGAACTCCAGCGCCTGCCGGTAGGCCACCACCGCGGCCTCGTCGTCACCGATGTCCCGCTCGTAGACGCCCGCCACCTGCACCTGGATGCGCGCACGCTCCTCCGTCGTGCCCGCCAGGTCTCGCGTCCGCAGCAGCGTCGCGGCCACGTCCTGGTGCGCGTTCTGACGCCGATACAGCAGCGTGAGCACGCCCAGCGTCTCCATGTCCGGCTCGAGCTCCAGCGCTCGCAGCAGCGCCGTGGCCGCCTCCTGCGGATCCCCGATGGCCTCGTCGTAGACGCGGGCGATCTCCTTCAGGATGCCCTTGCGCGCCTCGATGGACGCGGCCGCCTCCAGCTTCTGCTCCAGGGCCACCACGTACTCGCGGTCCCGACCGCGACGGTGGAACATCGCGGACAGCCCGTCGAGCGCCGTGGCGTTCGTCGGATCGAACTCGAGGATCTTCCGGAACGCCGCCTCGGCCGCGGGCGCGTCGTCCAGCCGCTCGTCGTGGACGCGGGCCAGCGTGGCGTAGAGCCGCTCGGCCAGCGGGCCCTTCGGCAGCGAGTCCGCCACCTCCTCGTAGACCGCCGCCAGCTCCTCGTGGGAGCCCGTCTCGTTCGCCAGCCGCTCCACTTCCTCGCGCAGCGTGTCGTCCGCGGCGTCGATCTGGAGCGCACGGCAGAGCGCCAGGAACGCCACGTCCTTCTGCCCGAGCCGCTCCTCCTGCACCCGCGCCAGCTCGCGCAGCCAGGAGAGCTTCTCCTCGTCCGTGACGAGGTGAGGCATGTAGCGGTCCACCACGCCGGCGTAGGCACGCCAGTCGTTGTGGCCACGATACAGCGTGGACACCCGCTCGAAGGCCTTGCGGTTGGCCGGATCCAGCTCCAGCACCTTCTCCAGCGCTCCCGCGGACAGCTCGGGCTTGGCGCCCGGGCCTTCCCACATGTCCGCCACCGCGAAGTACGTCTCCACCGCCTGCTCTCGCTCCTCGGCGGCCAGGTGCACCTGCACCTTGAGCTCCAGGGCGCGGACGGCGTCGTTGTACGCGCGCAGCGACACGAACAGCGCGTGGACCCGATCCAGGTCCGCCACCGAGTGCGGCTCCACCTCGAGCGCCCGGCGAGCGGCGTCCAGCGCCTCCTCGCGGCGGCTCATCTCCGCCAGCACCTCGGCCAGGCGCAGGCGCAGCGCCTTCACGCCATCCGAGGCCTCCTGCAGCGGCACGAGCCGACGCAGCACGCTCACCAGCTCCTCGCGCTGCCCCGTCTCCTCGTACAGCTCGCGCAGCGTGTCCAGCACGCCGCGGTGACGCGCGTCACGGTCGAGCGCCGCCTTGAAGTACGGCACCGCCGCCTCGGGCTGCTTCAGCAGCCGGTACACCACCCGGCCCAGCCGCTCGTTGAGGCGCACCACCTCGCGCGGATCCAGCGTCTGCGCCAGGCGGTCCGCCAGCAGCGTGCGCAGCTCCTCCGGCCGGCCCGCGCGCTCCAGCAGCCCTTCCAGCGCGCTGAACGCCTGCTCGTTGCGCGGGTTCTTCGCCAGCAGCTCGCGGTACAGCTCGATGGAGCGGCCCAGGTCCTCCAGCCCCTCGGCCGACACCTGCGCCATCTTCCCGAGCACTCGCTCCTTCTCCTCTCCGGAGACGCGCTCGAGCTCGTGCTGCAGGATGGCGTACAGCTTGTCGGACGCTCCCGCCGTCTCGTACAGCCCCTCCAGGAGCCGCGCGGACGCCAGGTGCCCCGGATCGATCGTCAGGATCTGCTCGTAGGCGGACGCCGCGCGATCAGGGCTGTCCAGCCGCTCCTGGAAGATCTGTCCCACGCGGAAGAGGAAGCCCACCTTGTCCGCGGGCGCCGTGGCTCCGGCGGCCAGCTGCTCCAGCACGCCCGCCAGCTCCGGCCACGCCTCCAGCTCCACGTAGAGCCGATCCAGCGCCAGCAGCGCCTTCTCCTGCACCGAGGCGTGCATGCTGCGCGCGCGCTCGTAGTAGGTGATGGCGCGCTCCGGCTCGCGCAGGCGCGTCTCCAGCATCTGGCCCAGCTTGAGGCAGACCTCCGCCGCGTCCGCCGCCTCGGCCACGCGCGGCAGGGACTCCTCGTAGGCCGCCACCAGCTCGTCATACGTGTTGGAGGCGTCGGTCGCGTTCTCCAGCCGGTGACGCAGATCCGCGTCGTTCGGGTCCTCCTTGAAGGCCCGGAAGAGCGCCAGGAAGGCCAGCTCCGCCTCGCCCTGCGTCTCGCGCAGCGTGGCCAGCTCTCCGAGCAGCGCCTTCTTCTCGAAGGCATCCGTGGACACACCGACACGGACCTCGATGAACTGCGCCAGCTTCGTGATGTCGCCACTCGCCCGGAAGGCGCGCAGCAGCGTCTCCACCGCGAGCAGGTTCTGCGGCTCGCGCGTCACCCACGCCTCCATGCGCGCCACCGCGCCCGCATGGTTGGGCTGCAGCGAGAGCACCTCGCCGAACTGCGCCAGCGCTCCCGTCTTGTCGAGCAGCTTCGTCTCGCGCACCGTCGCCAGCCGGAACTTCAGCTCCAGCGACTGCTCCGGCGGCATCAGCGCGATGCGCCTGGCCAGCACGTCGGCCAGCTCCGGCCACCGCTCCTGCTTCTGGCAGAGGCTCTCCATCCGGGCCAGCGCCGCGGCGTCGTCCGGCTTGAGCTCCATCAGCCGCCGGAACGTCGCCAGCGCGCCCAGGTTGTCCTTGAGCTGATCCTCCTGCAGCACGCCGATCTGGAAGAGCACCGCCGCACGGCGCGTCGGCTCCTCCGCCATCGCCAGCTGCCGGCGCAGCACCTCGAGCAGCTCCGAGGGCTTGCCCTCGGACGTCAGCAGGCGCCCGATGCTCTCCAAGGCCTCCTCGTCCGTGGGCCGGACCTCCATCACCTTGCGCCACGCGGCGAGCGCCTCGTTGTCCTCGCCCATGCGCGCCTGCAGCCGCGCCAGCGCCCGGTACAGCTCCGCGCGCGCGGAGTCGCCGGCCTTCGGGGCGATCTGCGCGAGGACCTCGATGAACTCCTCGGCCGTGCCCGCCGGCTCCACCAGCGAGAGGCACAGCTCGAGCGAGCGCGGCTCGTCCGGCAGATCCTGCAGCGCGCGCACCGCGTACACGAACGCCAGCTCCGCGTTCTCCATGGGGCCCGCGTACGTCTCCGCGATGCGCCGCAGCAGCGCCGCGCGCTCCTGGGGCACCGGCTCCACGGAGGCTCGCGCCTCCAGCATCTGCACCTGCTTGAGGTGGTCTCCCACCCCGGCGAACACCGGCTCCAGGGCGCTGGCCGCCGCGCCGCGCAGCGGGCTCTCCGAGCGCGCCATCTCCTCCAGCGCACCCACCGCTCCCGCATGCCCGGCCCGACGCGCGAGCACCGCCTGGTACAGATCCAGCGCGCCGCGCGGATCATCCAGACGGGTGAACTTCAGGCGGCCCAGGCGCACGCGCAGCTCCGAGGCCTCCTCCACCGCGTTGCGCGCGTCCGCGAGCTGGATCTCCCGCTCGATGTGCTGCGCCAGCTCCGGCCAGCGCTCCATCTCCGTGAGCACCTTGGCCAGCAGCTTCAGCGCGTTGCCGTTCTCCGGCCGCCGATCCAGGACCTCCCGGTAGGCCTGCGCGGCGAGCGCCTTGTCCGACAGCGTCTCCTCCGCCAGGTGGCCCAGCTCGAAGAGCAGGTTGATCTGCGAGCTGGGGTTGGTGTCCGCCGCCACCTGCCGCCGCATCACCAGCGCCAGATCGCGGTGCGCCCCCGTGCGCCGGTGGATCCGGGCGATCGACTCCAGCACGTCCTTGTTGTACGGGTCGCGCCGGCTGACCTCCTCCAGCGCCCGGACGGCCAGGTCGTAGCGCTTCATGCGCCCGTCGTAGATGGCCGCCAGCCGCCGCCACAGCTCACCCGCCAGCGGCTCCTTGGTGCCGCGCTCGAGCTGATCCTCGTAGGCCGCCGCCACCTCCTCGAAGGAGCCCGAGTCGGCCGCCAGCCGCTCCAGCTCCTCCAGGACGCTCTGCGCCTGCGGGAACTCGTTGAACGCCCGCAGCCGCGCGGCGAACGCCAGCGACGTCTGCCCCAGCGCCTCGCGCAGGATGGCGATCTCCTGGATGCGCTCCAGGCGCTGCTCCGGCGGGGCGGAGGACAGCAGCACCTCCAGCACCTCCACCAGCTTCCGGGTGTCGTTGATGCTGCGGTAGACGGGCTCCAGCAGGCGGGCCGCGTCCAGCCGCTGCCCTTCCTGCGCGAACAGCCGCTCCAGGCCCGCGATGGCCTGCGGATCCCCAGGCACCAGCTCCAGCATGCCGCGGTAGCCGATGAGCGCCTCGGCCGTGCTCCCCGCCAGCTCCAGCAGCTGCGCCCGGCGCAGCATGAAGCCACGGCGGGACTCGGCGTCCGCCGCCAGCTCCGCCAGCTGGGCCAGCACGTCCGCCTGCTCCTGGACGCGGTGCCCCTTGGCGAACAGCTTGTCCAGCGCCAGCAGCCCCTCGGGCCCCTTCTTGATGGCCAGCGCCGAGCGGTAGGCCTCGATGGCCTTCGCGTCCTCGCCAGCGCTGGCGAAGGCATCACCCGCCTTCAGCAGCAGGCCCCGACGGGCCTCCGGATCGGTCGAGAGCTGCGCCTGCTGCGCGTACACCTCGGAGAGGTTCTTGGCGTTCTGTCCCTTCTCGTACAGCCGGGACAGCGCCTCGAGCGCCTGGCGATCCTGCGGCGCCTCCTGCAGCAGGTTCTTCCAGAGGCGCGTGGCCTCCTCGGGCTGGTTGAGCTGCTCGCGCAGCTCCGCCGTCCTGCGCAGCAGCGCCATCGCGGCCGCATCGCCCGAGGGCAGATCCGTGGCCGCGTCCTCGTAGATCTCCGCCAGCGTCTCGTGAGAGCCCGTCTCGCGCGCCAGCCGCTCCAGGTCCGGCTGCAGCGCCTCGCGGTCCAGCCCCGCCGCGAAGGCCTTCACCGCCGCCATGAACGCCAGCGACGGCTGCTGCATCTCCTGCTCGTAGATGAGGCGGATCTCCGCCGCGAGCTGCGCCTTCTCCACCGTGAGCGCGGCTTCCATGCGCGTCTCACGCAGCGCCACGCGGCGGGCATGGTCACCCAGCTGCTTGAGCACTGGATCGAGCGTCTCCAGCGCCGCCCGGCTCGTCGGCAGGGCCGCCTTCACCCACTCCTCCAGCGCGGCGCGCGCGCCGGGGTGGCCCGGATCCTCGGACAGGATGCGCTCGTAGAGCTTGAGCGCGGCGTTGGGGTTGTTCAGCTCGGTGCGCAGCAGCTCCGCCAGGCGGAAGGAGACCTCACGCCCCTGCGGGCTCTGGCCCTCCTGGCTGCGCCGCAGCGACAGCGCCCAGGCCAGCTCCTGGGAGCGCCCCAGCTCCGTGTAGAGGCGATCCAGCGAGGCGGCGGCCTCGCGCTGAAGCTGATCCTTCTCGGCGATCGCGCGCCACGCGGCGGCCGCGCGCTCCTTGTTCTCCAGCTTGCTCTCGTGCAGCAGCGCGGCCTCGCGCAGGTAGGCCACCTGCTCCGCCGTCTCCGTCGACACGGAGGCCAGCTTCTCGAGCACCTCGGCCACCTCGGCCCACTGCTCGCCCGCGCGGTGGAGCCGCTGCAGCGCCTTGAGGCAGTCGACGTTGGTGGGCTCCAGCGCCAGCAGCGCGTGCAGCGCCTTGATCGCGCCCGCCTTGTCGTCGAGCTTCTTCTCCTGCACGTCCGCCAGCTCGCGCAGGATCGCCGCGCGCGCCGGGCCGACATTCCCCTCCTCCGTCAGCTCCTGGAGGATCTCCGCGAAGCTGTCCAGCGAGTCCGCGTCCTCGGCCGCCTGGCGCGCCGTGGCCCGCAGCCCCGTGTCGCCCGGCGTCAGGCGCATGGCCCGTGCCAGCGAGGCGAAGGCCAGCTCCGGCTGCCGCAGGTGCGTCAGGTGCACGTGCGCGGCCTGGCGCAGCGCCTGCGCACGACCCGCGTCATCCTTCGCCACCTCGGCCAGCACGTCCAGCGCGGCCACCAGCTTGCGGTGGTCCTTGGTGAGCTCGTACGCCGGCAGCAGGGCCCGCGCCGCCTCCTCGCGCGCGGGTCCGGAGGCGAGCATCCCCTCCAGCGCGGTGAGCGCGTCCGGATCCGACGGGCGCTGACGCAGGATGTCCGCGTAGCTGCGCACCGCCTCGGCCTGGTCGCCTCCCGGCGCGCCCTGGAGCAGCTGCGCACGCTTGAGCTTCAGCCGCGCCACCTTCTCGGTGTCTCCGGCCGTCTCCGCCAGCTCCACCATGCGCGCCAGCGTCTCGTTCAGCTCGCGCGTGCGGCCCGCCTTCTCGTACAGCTCGGCGAGCCTCGGCAGGAACTTGCCCTCCTCGGCGCCGTTCGAGATCGCCGTCTGCAGGGCCTCCGCGGCCTCCGCCGGGCGCCCCGTCTGCGCGTTGAGCTCCACCAGCTGGAGCAGCAGCTTCAGCCGCTCCTGGCCCTTGGCCGTCTGGATGCGCTTGCGGAGCATGCTCTCCGCGTCCGCCACGCGCCCCGCCCGCCAGAGCATCCGCAGCAGCCGCTGGAGCAGCTCGGGCGACTCCGGAGCACGCCCCAGCGCCGCCTGCAGCGCGTCGATGGCGTCCGGCACCGCGCCCACCTCTTCGGCCAGCGCCGCCGAGTCCGACAGCAGCTGCACGGCGACCGCCAGCTCCTCCGTCTCCGTCGCCAGCCGGCGCAGCACTCGCACCAGCTCCGCCTGCGCGGACAGGTCGTGCGCCAGGCGCAGCGCCTCGGTGCGGCTCAGCTCGTCCTTGGGGTTCTCGCGCAGCGCGCGGACCCGGCAGTCGAAGGCCGCCCGGCTGTCGGCCAGCTGCTTCTCGTGGATCGTCGCCAGCAGCGTGAACAGGCGCTGCCGCGCCGCCAGGTCGGTCGTGGCGTCCAGCTGCTGCTGGAGCGCGGCCACCTGCCGCTGGTGATCGCCCGTGCGGCCGTAGTGGTTGGCGAGCGCCTCGGCGATCTCGCCCGTCCGGATGTTGGCCGACGCCAGTCGCTCCAGGCCACCCACCACCAGGCCCGTGGACACGTTCTCCGCCAGCAGCTTCAGGAAGATCTGCGCGGCATCCTGCGGCCGGTTCAGCCGCTCCGCGTAGAGCTTCGCCTGCCGCGCCGTCCAGTCGCTGCGCTCCACCTGCGTCTCGGCGAGCTTCGACAGCCGGCCCGCCAGCGTCGCGGCCTCCTCGAACTTCGACAGCGACACGCACAGCGCCTGCAGGCGCTGCAGCGGCCCGGGCTCATCCGGCGCCATCGAGACGAGCTGCCGCACCAGCGGCTCGATCTCCTCCGGCGGAGCGCTCGTGTTCTCCTTGCGGCTGATCTCGCCCTCCAGCTTCACCCGCGGATCATCCGCGAGCGCCGCCGCCGCCTTGAGCGACTTCACGGCCTCCTCGGCCACGGAGTCCCCCGGCGCGCGCGCCAGCACCTCGCGCCACGCCGCCTCGGCGCCCACGGGATCTCCCAGCGGGCCCTGGAGCAGCTGCGCCAGCTGCCGCCAGATGGCCAGCGCCACCTGCTCCGGCGCCACCAGCACCGCGCGCTTGAGCGCCATGGCCAGCTCGTGCTGCGCCTGCGCCTTCTCCGCGTGCTCCACCACCGTGCCCAGCAGCAGCGGCCGCGCCGGATCCAGCACCAGCGCCCGCGCCAGCACGCCGAAGGCCCGCTTCGCGTCCCCGCTCTCCTCGAACGTGAGCGCCAGGGCCTCGCAGAACGCGATGCGCTCGGCCTTCGAGCGCGGCGCCAGCATGGCCAGATCCAGCAGGGGCTCCAGCGCGTCGAACTGCTCGTCCTCCGCCAGCAGCCGCGCCAGGTGGAAGGCCGCCAGCGCGTTGGCCGGATCGCTCTTGAGCGCCGCCTCCAGGTGCACGCGCGCCGCCGACCCGTCCTTCAAGTGCTCCAGGCACAGCTCCGCCATCCGCATCCGCAGCGCGGCCTGCGCCTGGCGGTCCTTCACCGTGGCCACGTGCCGCTCGAGCACCGCGACGGCATCGGCCGCCCGCCCCTGCTCGATCAGCGTCTCCGCCGCCAGGTTCACCGCGTCCGCCCGAGAGGGGTCCGCCGCCGCCGCCTTCTCGATGGCCGCCAGCGCGCCCGCCGGATCGTTCAGCCGCGTCAGGCGCCCGGTGCCCACGCGCAGCCACAGGTCCACCTGCGCCGTGCGATCCTTGGCCTCGGTGGCCATGGCCTCGAACTGGGCGATCGCCGGGGCGAAGTCCCCGCTGCGCTCGGCCAGCCGCTCGATGAGGTTGAGCGCCTCGGGCATGCCCGGCCACAGCAGGAAGCACCGATCCAGCGCCTCCTTCACCTTGGCCGCCGCGGTCGGCTCGTACCAGGCGAACAGCTTCGCCACCAGCAGCGACAGCCGCGCCGCGCTCTTCCGGTCCCGCTCCTCCAGCGACATGCTGCGCAGCATCCGGACGCGGTCGCGCCACGTCTGCTCGAAGCGCTGCAGCGCCTTCTGCGCCTTCTCCACCCGCGCGTTCTGCGCATCCAGCGTGCGCGCCACATCGAGCACCTTCTGCGCCAGCGCGTGCTCGGTGGGATCCTCCACCAGCCGCTCGGCCACGGCCGCGTACTCCTCGGCCATGCCCTCGGGGCCCATCGCCTCGCGCTCGCGCTCCAGCGACTCGAAGACGGGCTGGAAGCGATCCTCGGCCAGCAGCAGCTGACGCAGCCTGCGGAACGTCGCCCGATCCGGCTGGGCGCGCGCGGCCTGCTGCAGGCAGAACACCGCTCGATCCCTGCGGAAGAGCTTGGTCTCGTAGAGGTCCGCCGCCTTCAGGAAGAAGGCCGCGCTCTCCTTGCTGGTGGTGGCGCCGGCCAGCTTCTCCAGCGTGTCGGCCAGCGCGGAGGCGTCCTGCTTGGCCTCGTAGAGCGCCTTCATCCCGCGCAGCACGGGGAGCGGCTCGGGCGCCAGCAGCAGCGCGCGCCGCAGCAGCTCCTCGGCGCGGTTGGGGTTGCGGAGTCGTTCGAGGGCGAGATCCGCGGCACGGCCGAGCAGCCGCGCGGCCTCGGGGGCAGGGACCTCACGTCCCCGGCTCTCGTAGAGCCGGATGAGGTCCTCGACACGACCTGCCTTCTCCAAAGTGGCCTCGGCTTCGAGGAAGGACCGGTCGTCGGTCACACGCACAGAGGGGCGCGGAGAGGAGGATTGTTCCATGGAGAGCGGGCCTCGCGGGAAAGGGAGCGCAACCGCACGGAGGCGCTAGAGGGGTGAGACTCTAGCGATCGTGAGCGTCCCCGGGCAATCGCGCAAAGCTCGCCAACCGGCGAGAACTATTGACTTTCCTGCTCCCCAGGCGAGGAGGCAGGAGGGGCGGAATCGGATGGGGACTCGGTACCGGACTCGGACTCGGACGCAGAGTCCTTGTGGGCCCCGCCAGCAGGAGCTGGAGGCGTCTCAGGGAGGGCCTTGGCCCGCTCCAAGCCCGCAGCATCATTGAGCCGCGTGTAGAGGTCCACGGCCTTGGCCCGCTGCTGGAGCTCCTCGGCGAGCTGAGCCGCGCGCGCCAGGTTGCCCAGCTGCTCGTGGAGCGGGAGGGCCTTCTCCTTGCGCCCGGCCTGCTCCCAGGCCTCCGCCGCCTCGGCGGTCTGCCCCAGCAGCTCGAGCCACCGGGCACGCCCGGCCGGCTTCTTCTCCTCCTCGGCGCGGGCCAGCTCGCGCTGAGCGAGCGCCTTGGCCTCCTCCTCGAGCTTGAGCCGCTGCATGAAGTGGAACGCCTTGGGCGGAGGCAGCGGGCTGAGCACCTCCACGGCCTCGCGATTCTGGCCCGCGGCCACCAGGAGCGTCGCCGCCCCCAGCCGATCGCCACGCTCCACCAGAGACTTCACCTCGAGGCCCCGGACGCGGTTGGCGCTGGCCATGTCCCGCGCGCGCTCGTAGGACTTGCGAGCCTGGGTCAGCTTGTTGGCCCGCTCGTACGCGAGCGCTGCCTGGTCGAACTGCCTGGCCCGCTCGTACAGCCGCGCCACGTTCTCGAAGTCACCCTTGCCGACGTAGTGCTCCATGAGGAGCTCGTACGCCCCGGCCTTCTCCAGCGTGGGGCCAATCTGGTCCGCGGGCAGGCCCGAGACGAGGCGCCGGGCCGCGTCCAGGTCCTTGCCCTCGACCGCGCAGCGCAGCGCGCTCTTCACGTCCCCGCCCGCCTCGAAGAGCCGGATGGCCTCGGTGAAGGAGTTGTTGCGCTCGTGCAGCCGCCCCGCGTCCCGGGTGCGGCCCATGGCCTCGAGCTGCTTCGCCTGCTCGGACCAGTCGCCGGTCAGCTCCGGCATCGGCTTGCGCTCGGGGCGCTCGCCACGCTCCGGACGCTCACGGCGCTCGCCACGCTCGGGGCGCTCACCCCGCTCCGGACGCTCACGGCGCTCGCCACGCTCCGGACGGTCGCCACGCTCGCGACGCTCCCCCCGCTCGCGGCGCTCACCGCGCTCAGGACGATCGCCACGCTCGGGGCGCTCACGGCGCTCGGCCTCCGCGCGCACGGGCTCCTCCTGCTCGGGGCCCGGCTGACGGCCGCTGGCGGCGAAGGCCACCTCGGCTCGCTCGCGGTCCCCCGCGGCGCGCCAGGCCTGGCCCACCAGGTACATCACATCCGTATAGGCGACGTACTTCTCGCGCACCGGGTCCGCGGCGGGAGCGGCCGGAGCCGCACCCTCGGCCGGAGCAGCGCTCTCGGCAGGGGCCGCACCCTCGGCCGGAGCAGCGCCCTCGGCGGGAGCAGCACCCTCCGCGGGGGCCGCAGCCTCGGCAGGCGCCGCCTCGGGCGCTGGAGCCGCCGCCTCACCCGCGGGCGCACCCTCGGCCGGAGCAGCGGGCGCCGCCTCGGGCGCGGGCGGCTTCGGCTGGCGCTGCACGCGCAGCAGCGTGGTGATGAGCCGGCCGCGCGTGTTGAGGTCCAGGTCCTCCAGCGACTTGAGCCGCATGGGACGCAGCGCGCGGACGATGGCCTCGAGAGGCCCCTTCTGCGACGCGAAGTCGTTCTTGGAGAGCGCCTTCTCGAGGACGCTCAGCTCGACGATGACGCGGTGCCCCGGCCCGCTGGCCCGCTCTTCATCCCGGCCACGGCCCCCCCGGCCACGGCCCGGACCATCCCCCCGGCCACGGCCGCCATCGCGGCCTCCGAAGCCACCCTCACGACCGCCAAAGCCACCCGGACCCTCGCGGCGGGGACCCTGGCCAGGTCCTCCGTCCCGGCCGCGCCCACCACCACCGCGCGGCCCACCGCTTCCATTCTCCTGAGGCACGTGTGTCTCCCGACTAGAACGCGTACTTGAGGTTCGGCATGAGCGCGAACCCGACTGTTCCCGAGGAGATCAGATAGCTGCCTGTCACCTCGAGGCCCACCGAGAAGTGGCGCAACCGCGTGTAGTACTCCACTCCCGGCCCGGCGAACACCAGAATGTCGGAGTCCGGCAACAGCAGCTTCGGAGAGAACATCGCGAAGCCGGCTCCCGCTCGCGCGTAGATGAAGGTCCGCTTGACCTCCTGATTGTCGGCGAAGCCCACCAGATGCGCGCGCATCGTCACGCCGGGCACGATGCTGGAGAAGTCACCGGAAGCCGCGCCGCCCGAGTTCCCCACGTAGTCCGAGCCCGCGCGGTTGGCGGTGCCCAGGACGAACACGCCCAGCGACAGGCGCTCGCCGATGTCGATGCCCACCTCCACGTGGGCCGCCTGTCCCGAGGAGAACGGTCGCGGCCCCGTGTCCGCCGGAGCGTTGACGAGGAACGAGGGACCGCCCTGCACCAGGAAGTACAGGCCACGTTCGATCTCGTTGAACGTCTCGGCCGGTCGGTCCTTCACCGGATTGTTGGCGGCGGGGGACTGCTGGGCACGCGCGAGCGTCGGCACGACGAGCACGCTGAACAGAGCAAGGGACGCAAGAGCTTTCATGCTGGTCATCACGTTATCGCGCCAGAAGCACCTGGCGCCTAAAAAGCGACGCGGGCGGACCCGATGCCGAGCCCGCCCGCTTCCCTACTACAATTTTTCAGCAGCCCCGGCTTACTCGCCCGAGGCCTTGAAGATGAACGGGTAGGTGACGATCACCACGCCGCCGCCCTTGGGCTTGGGGAACTGCCAGGTGCGCACGCGGCCAGCCACGCAGCTCTCCAGCTCGGCGTTGCTCGCGGTGGACTGGGCCACCTCGGAGGACACCACCCGGCCCTCGGCGTTGATGACGAACTTGACGGCCACCTTACCGGCCAGCTTCGGGTACTTGGTCAGCTGGCTCTCGTAGCAGAAGCGGATCTGGCTGCGGTTGCGCTGGATGACCTGGCGGATGAGCTCCTTGTCCAGCGAGCCCATGACCATGGGCTCCGACGAGGTGATGCCCACGTCCACGCTCTGCTTGCCGCCGAGCACGCCCACCCCCGAGCCGTAGCTGCTGGTGCCGCCGCCACGACCCTTGGTGCCGATGCCGCCGATGCCGATGGTGTCACCGGTGCCGCCGCCACCGCCGCCGCTGCCGCGGATGCCCAGGCCGCCGAAGCCGCCCGAGTCACCCGCCTTGGCGCCGAACATGTTGCCCATGGCGCTCTTGAGCTCGCCGCCCAGGCCCGCGTTGCCGAAGATGGTGGAGACGCCGCCCTTGCCGCCGCCGAAGATCTTCGCCGTCAGGGCGCGCGCCTCGTCCTTCTTGTCCTTCTGGCCCTGCGGCGCGGTGCGATTCTGGGTCTTGGGCGTGTTGTCCTTCTTGCCCATCTGCCCTTCCTCGTTGCGCTGCTTGGCGGCCATCTCGCCGGCCTTCTTCTTCTCGGCCTTCTGCTCCTTGAGCTTCTCGAGGAACTTGTTCTTCTGCGTCTCCGGCGGCTTGATGATGAGCTTGGCCAGGCGCGCGTCCTTGCCGTTGAGCTCGTCGGCGAACTCGTCGCCGTCACCGCTGCGGTTCATCGCGCTGATGACGAACATCGTGCCCGCGAAGAACATCAGCAGGAAGATGTTCAGCGCGCGGTAGTCCACCGAGTCCGCCAGCGGGACGTAGACCTTCTTGGGCACCGGCTGGAAGAGGACCTCCATCGTCACGCCGCCCAGGTCCACCCAGAAGAAGTCATCCGGGTCCAGCGTCAGCGCGTAGTTGCCGCCGTCGCTGTTGGCCTTGCCGGACTCGATGACGGCCTGGAGCTCCATCGTCTCACCCTTGCGGATGAGCTCGCCCTTCATCTTCCCGCTGAAGCAGACGCTGAAGGACTGGCCGTCGGTGCGCGCCACCTCCATGGTCGGGCTGCCCAGCTTGGCGTCGCCCATGACGAAGTCCACGCCCGCGGCGCTGCCCGCGGTCAGGCTCTTCTTCTTGCCCGGAGCCAGGAAGAACTCGCCCACGCGCTGGTCGCCCCACATGAAGCGGATGGAGGCGCCCAGCGGGCCGCTGGCCTTCGTGCGGCGCACGGTGCGCACGCGGGGCTCGGCCTCGACCGGAGCCTCGGCCACCGGCGCCACCACCGCGTTCTGCTCCGTGGCGGCGAAGGACGGATCCATCGCCGGAGCGGGCGCGACCACCGGAGCGGCCACGGGCGCGGCCACCACCGGAGCGGCCGTCACGGGCGCCGCGGCGGCCTGGGCCAGCTGCGCGGCCACCTGGGCGTCCTGCACCGGCAGCTCGATCTTCGTCGTCACGTCCGAGCTGGACACGGCGGCCGCCAGGTTCACCGCGGCCACGGCGGCCGGGTTCTCCAGGCGGATGGTGGTGCCACCCACGCGGATCTCGTCCCCGAAGGCGACCTTGCCCTTGTTGACGCGCTTGCCGTTGACGTAGGTGCCCTCGACGCTGCCCATGTCGATGATGGACAGCGAGCCGTCCGGAGACACCTCGATGACGGAGTGGATGCGGCTGACCTTCTCGTCATCCAGGCACAGGTGCGCCGACGACAGACGGCCAATCTTGATGATGTCGCGCTCGAAATCCTTCGAGCTGACCAGGCTCTCGCCCTTGAAGACCTTGAGTGTCAGAGGAACGGCCATTTACGGCTCCCGGTAGACTTTCCCGTGATGACAGACAGCGTGCGTGGCGGAAGGTTCCGCGATTTTTTCGCGGGCTACAGCTCGCCCACCGACTGCATCACCTTGTCCTGGAAGTCCTCACGGATACGGATGAGGTTGGAGTGGCGCACCTTCTTGCGCGCCTCCACGTACTCGCCATCCGGCTTGGTGAGGTCGCCCTCGATGGTGTCGTCCTCGAAGTCGATGGTCTGCGTCTTGTTGTAGCGCACGTTGCCCTCGCCCCCGCCTCCCTTCGCCTCGTCCTGGGCAAAGGCCGGGGCCATCGTCAGCATCACGCACAGCGCCAAGAGCTTCCGCATCACCGTCTCCTCGCGGGCTTGAGACGCCCGCTCGTCCACCACTTCCAGTAAATCAGGCTTCCTAGATTCGCATCATTCAGAGCGGCCCCGCTACTCCAGGGGCCGCACCTACATCCCGACTGCTGACTAGAACTCGTCCGTCGGCTCGTTCGGATCCACCTTGGCTGGATTCTTCTGCCCAGGGGAATTCTGCGGAGCAGGGGTGCCCTGCTCCTGGCCCGGGGACGGGAGATCGCCGGTGGGATCCTCGAGAGGCTCGCCGGCCCCCGCCGCGGGGTTGGCCGCCGCGCCGGCGGGCGGAGGGGCCTTGCCCTCGTTCTTCTTGAGCTCGTCCTGCTGCTGCTTCTGGAGCGCCTCCATCTGCCTGGCCTGGTCCTCGGCGCGCTTGGCGTCGGCCTTGGCCTGGATGACGGCCTCCGCCTCACGCATCAGCCCGAAGACGGGCGCCTCGGCGCTCAGCGCCACGTCGCCGCCGGCCATGCCGATGTACTTCTTGTAGAGCTCCACGGCGCGCTCCGGAGCGTCCTTGGCGCGGTGAAGGATGATGGCGCGGTTGAGGTAGATGGCGGCCAGGTTCGGGTCCAGCTTCTCCGCCTCGTCGTACTCCTGCATGGCCTTGTCGAACTGGCCCTGGCCCTTGTAGGCCACGCCCAGGTTGAGGTGGGCCGCGGCGTTCTTGCTGCCGGCCTGGAGGATCTTCCGCAGGTGCTCCTCGGCGCCGGGGTAGTCCTCGGCCTCGAGCGCCATCTGCGCCAGCAGGATGTGCGAGGGCAGGTAGTCGGCGCGAACCTCGAGCGCGCGCTTGAACTCGAGCATCGCGCCGTCCGCGTCACCCTCCTGCTGGAGCAGCAGGCCCACGGTGTGGTGCAGCTCGGGATCGTTGTTGTCGATCTTCATCGCGCGCAGGGCCACCAGCTTCGCCATGGCGAGCTGCTTGCGGTCCAGGTAGCTGCGCATCATGACCTTGAGCGCGGTGGTGGATTGTGGATCGCGCATCAGCGCCGCGCGGGCGAACTCCATCGCCTTGTCGTGGTCGGCGGTCTGCCGGTAGATCTCCGCCAGGCGGGCGCGGCTGGCCGCGTCGTCCGGGTAGCGCTTGAGCACGTCCTGGTACAGCGCCACCGCGCCGGAGATGTCCCCCGCGTTCTGCGCCATGACGGCCATGTTCTCGGAGGCCTGGCGCAGCGAGGGCTTCTTCTTCAGCGCGGACTGGTACCAGCCCTTGGCCTCGTCCTTCTTGCCCTGGCGCTCGGCGAGCACGCCCAGGTTGTAGTCGGCCTCGGCCAGGTTCGGGTCCGCCTCCAGGGCGGCCTTGAACTTGCGCTCCAGCGACGGGAAGTCCATCGCCTTGCTCTTCTTCTGGGCGTCCATCGCCTTCACCGCGTCCTCGAAGAGGAGCTTGGCGCGGTTGGAGATGGTCGGCGCCTCGGCCGGCTTGGAGGTGGCCGGCTTCGGGCCTGCGCTCGCCTTGGGGCCGGTGGGGCCGGCGGCCGTGGAGGAGGTGCAGCCGGAGGCCAGCAGCGCCGCGGCCACCAACCCCAGTGAGGTACGGAGGAATCGAGTCGAGGTCATCATTAGAGGAAGTCCTCCGGCTCCTGATCATCGGCGGACGCCTTCTTGGGCGCCGCGCCGTCCTGAGCCGTCGCCGGACGAGAGACGTCGGTGGCGGTCTGCTCACGCAGCTTCTTGGTGAGGTCGGTGAGATCCTCCTGGATCTCCTCGGCCTTGGCCTGGGCGGTGGGCTCGTCCTGCACCACCGGCTCGGGCACATCCTGGATGGCGGCGAGCAGATCCCCGCCGAGCGCCAGGTCCGCGCCCTTCTTCAGGGCCACGCGCTCCTCCTGCACCTGCGGGAACTGCTCCGGGGCGTAGGTGTCGCGCAGCATCGTCAGGCTCTCCTTCGTGCAGCTGCTGAAGAAGTCCAGCTCGCGGCTCTTGGTCACCGCGCTGGCGAAGGCCTCGGTGGCCTGGGCGCGCAGGGGCTCGGCCTGCTTGGAGAACTCGTCGCGGATGGCGGCCTCCGTCTCCGGATCGATGCCCGGAGGCATGGGGGCGTTGCTCACCCGGTCGGCGAACTCGTGGTAGGCCATGCCGATGCGGTGCAGCGCGCAGATGGCGGGCTGCGGCGCGCCGAAGGCCACCGTCTGGATGTACTTCTTCTGCACCACGTCCAGCGCGCGCTTCTTCTCGGCGATGGACTCCTTGAACTTCTTCGGGTCGGCCGGGCGGCCCCACGTCAGCTTGATGCGCAGGTACTCGCGCCAGTCGGGCTCCACGCTGAGGAACTGCGCCTGGGCCACCGGGGCCACGGCTGTCTTCTCCAGCTCCTTCTGCGTGCGCTTGGGCAGCTTCTCGTAGTACTCGAGGATGCGGTTGTAGAGGCGCGCGGTGTCGCGGGGCTTCTTCAGCTTGTTCTCGAAGATGTCGACGATGCGGCCCTCGGCGGTGAGCACCTTGCTGGGCGAGCGGATGTTGTCGCGCTCGTACTCCTCCAGCATCTTCATCGCCTTGCCGTAGGCGCCGGTCTTCTCGTAGAGCGAGACGATGGACAGGAAGATCTGCTCGGCGTCCTTCGTCTTCGGCCACAGCTCCAGGTAGTGCTCGCGGTTCTTGAGCGCCTGCTTGTACTGCCCGAGCCCCTCGCGGTAGGTGGCGGCGTTGAAGAGGGCGACCTGGGCCTTGGACTCCTCCCACTTCTGCTTCTCCTCCTTCTTCTCGTCGCCGTCGTCCTTCCTGGCCTGCTTCTTGGGCTTGGACCTGGGCGCGCCCTTCTCGTTCAGGCTGCGCTCGTAGCCCTTCACGTACAGCTCGAAGGTGCTGGCCGCCTGCTCGAAGTCACCGATGGCCTCCAGCGCCTCGGCGTTGGCGTAGATGGAGTCCGGCACGAAGCGCGAGCGCGGGTACTTGGAGATGAGCGCCTGGCGCACCTCGATGGCCTTGTCCAGCTGCTTGCCTTTGAAGTAGTCCACCGACGCGTTGTAGAGCGCCTGGTCCGCGATGCTCGTCTGCGGGAAGTCCTTGACGAAGTTCAGGTACGCCTCGGCCGCCTTGGAGAACTGCTTCTTCTCCTCGAGCTGCGCCACCAGCGCGAACGAGGACTGCTCGATGAGCTTGGAGAGGTCCTCGCGGAACTTGCCCACCGCCAGCTTGTCGTTGGCGTAGAACTTGCGGGCCCACTCGTTCACCTTCGCGTAGTCCTTCTGCAGGTTGTACGAGTCGAGCACCAGGTTGGCGGCCACCTCGCCGGCCTTCTCGCCGTTCTCGAACTTGTGCTCGGGGTAGTTGAGCGCGATCTCGCTGAAGCGCTTCACCGCCTCGTCGAAGTGGTTGTAGCGGTAGTAGATGTTGGCCGCCTTGAAGGCGATCTCCACCCGCTTGTCGGCCTTGGGCAGGTACTTCAGGTAGCGCTCGCACGCCTCGAGCAGGCCCTTCTTCGGCTCGGCGATCTGCTGCTTCTTCTTGATGTCCGAGGTGTCCGGCGGCTTGAGGGTGCCCTTCTCCTCGGCGGCCTTCACCACCTCGTCATAGGCGAGCACCGCGTTGTAGGCGGCGTTGGGCAGCCACTTGCCGGGCTTGCCGGGCTTGGGGTTGCCCTTGTCGTCCTTGGCGTCCATCACCTTGGCGTCCTGGAGGACGACCAGGGTGTAGTTGACGGCGGCCTTCTCGTAGTTGTTCAGGTTGTCGTTGAGGAGCTCCGCCCAGAAGAAGCGCATGTCGTACGCCTTGGGGTTCTCCGGGAAGAGCGTGAGGTAGTCGCCGTAGATGCTGTCGGCGTAGCGGAACGTCTCCTCGTCACGCGTCTTGCGCGCCTCGTTGTGCCAGGTGACGGCGAGGTTGGACAGGGTGCGCTCGGCCAGCTCGTTGGCCTCTTCCAGCAGCCGCTTGTCCTTGTCCTCCTTGATGACGCCGGAGGCCTCCACTTCCTTGGTGATCTTCACCAGGCGGCGCACCTGGGCGACGGTGCGCTCCTTGTTGCCCATGCGCAGCACGCAGTCGACGATCTTCGCCTGGAAGCCCGGAGACTCGGGCGACAGCGGCTTCTCCTTGATGAGGGCGTTGTAGGTGATGGCCGCCTCGCGGTCCTTGCCGTCGCCGTAATAGAGGTTGGCCAGCTGCCGCATCATCGCGAAGCGGTCCTCCGGCTTGGTGGCGACCTTGCTGAAGTCGTCGCGGGCCTGCATCACGTCGCCGTCGCGCGCGTAGGTGCGCACGTAGTCGGCGCGGGCCTCCTTGGCCAGGCCGCTCTTGCCCTTGGCCTTGCCGTCCTGCTCGATGGCGGCGCCGGCCAGCTCGCCGTAGAGCACCACCGTCTTGAACTTGTCCTTGGCGGCCGGGTAGTCGGCCATGTTGAAGTAGCACCAGCCCTGCTTGTAGAGGGCGTAGGCGTAGACCTGGCTGTCGGTGTACTCGGCGGCGCGCTTGTAGGCCTCGAGGGCGCGCTCCAGCTCCGGGCGCTTGCCCTTGGAGTTGTTGAAGTAGTACTCGCCGAAGGCCAGCCACGCGTCCGGCACGAACTTGGACTTCGGGTACTTCTTCACCAGGCGCTCGTAGACGACCAGCGCCTTCTTGTCCTGGCCGTCCTCCATGAGGAACTGGCCCAGGAAGAAGAGCACCTCGTCGCTGCGATCGAAGTTCGGGTACTCCTGGACGATCTTCGTGTACTGCGCCATCGCCGCCCGGCCGTACTCCTTGGACTTGGCGAGCAGCTCCGCCTTCTCCGCCTTGGCGCGCGTCTGGCCCGCGGCGTCGTTGCGGTTCATGGCCTTGATGAGCTCGTCGTCCTTCCGGTTCGCCTCGAACTCGTGGAACTTGGCCTCTTCCCAGTAGAGCTCGCCCAGGCGGAACAGCAGGCCCGGAGCCTCCGCCTGGTCGGGCGACAGCTCGATGATCTTCTTCAGCGACTCGATCTGCTCGCGCCGCTTGGAGGCCACCTGCACTTCCACGCCCAGTCGAAACTGGTCGTACTGCATGGCGGGGGCCTGCTGCTCCTTCTCCTTCTTGCGGGAGATGTCGCCGGCGAGTGACTTGTCAATGGTGGTGGCCGACTTCTTGCCTAGATTGGCCTCGCGAGGGGTCTTCTTCCCCTGCGCGGAGGCGACCGAGGCCAGCAGAAGCAGGCCGACGAGGAGCGAGCGACGCATGTCTCTCCTATCCCGGAACGTGCGGTCCTGGACGCTTGCCTGCCGGGCAAGTAGCCGGGACTCTTTAGGAATTTCCATTCGAGGGGCGCCACTATGCGCAGAGCCGGCAAGGGCGGTCAACTGAACCTGCTCGGCCGCCGGGGTGGGGGAAAGCTGGCCGGAAAACTTCCAGAACCGCTGTGTGGAATGCGTTGGGTTGGCTGCCATGTCGGCCTGGGAGGTTATGGGTGGGGTAGCGCTCGTCTGCCTGGCTGCTCTACCCTGCGATGCGAACCCGATCATGAGTCTCTTGCCCGAAGGCGCCAGTTTCGAGGAGCTGGTGCAGGACTACTTTCTCGCCGTGCGCGGAGCGGGGCTGATGCTCTCCGCATTGGATACGGAGCTTCTGACGTCCTGGGCGCGAGAGGGCGTTCCCTTCGAGGTGGTGGCGCGCGGCATCCAGCGCTCGGCGGAGAAGGCGCTGTGGGACGCGCGGCCCGGAGAGCCGGTGCTGCGCAGCCTGCGCGCGTGCCAGCGGCAGGTGGCCTCCGAGATCAAGAAGTACCGGGAGCGCAGCGCGGGTGAGACGGAGAGTCCTCGGCGACGCCGGGCGCTGACCTGGGAGGAGACCCGACATGCCCGGCTGCGGACGTCCCTGGAGCGGCTGGCCGAGCGTCGCCCGGAGCTGATGCCCCGGGTAGGGCGGCTGCTGGAGGAGGTGCTCGCCTCGCCGCCCGCTGACCCGGCGCAGCTGGATGCCCAGGAGGGGTTCGTCTTCCTGGCGCTCCTGCGCGCCCTGCCCCTCTCCGAGCGGAGCCAGCTGTGGCGCGAGGCCCGCGGCGCGACGGAGGGCCAGGGCATGTCCGCGCGATCACGCCGGGTGGGACGGCGCTTCCGGCTGCTGGCGCTCGTGCGCCGCTCGCTCGAGATGAAAGAGGCCTGACCCATGAAGACACCTGAACGCCTGCTCAGAAGTCCGGCTCAGGGGGGGACTGCTATGGATCGCTCCGACATGGGGACCAAGGGCAGTGGCGGTGCGTGTGGCGTGTGCGGGGGACGGACGTACCTCATCGAGCGGCAGGGAGACCGCGCGCATGCGCGCATCTGCGACTGTTCGGTGGAGTGCAAGGTGTGCGGCGGACGAGGGCACAACCTCATCCAGCAGGAGGCCACCTTCAGCAAGAAGGTGGGCCCGCGCAAGTACGACGTGCTGGCGCCCTGCGCGTGCACCCTGAGGGCGCGGCGGGTGGCCCGCTACAACGAGGTGGGGCTGCCCGGAGTGCTGGCCCACGCCACGTTCGACAACTACCGCCCCATCGACGACGCCCACAACCGGCCCAAGACGGTGGCGCAGCACTTCGCCCACCACTACGACAAGAAGGGCACCAACAAGGGCTTCATCCTCAGCGGGCCGGTGGGCACGGGCAAGACGCACCTGCTGGCGGCCACGCTGGCGCACCTGGTGCTGGAGCTGGGCGTGGAGACCCGCTACATCGAGATCTCCCTGCTCTACGCCACCATCCGGCGCGGCTTCCAGGAGGGCAAGAGCGGCGGGGAGATCATCGGCCCGCTGTCCGAGGTGGAGGTGCTGGCCATCGACGAGCTGGGCAAGGGGCGCGGCAGCCAGTTCGAGCTGGAGACGATGGATGAGCTCATCGCCCGGCGCTACAACGCCAACCGCACCACCCTGTTCGCGACGAACTACTCGCTGGAGCCCGAGCGCAAGGTGACGCGCGCGGTGAGCGGCTACCAGTCCACCGACGACGCGAAGAACGTGCTGCGAGAGGCGGAGCTGCTGCGCGAGCGGGTGGGCGAGCGCATCTACAGCCGGCTCTGCGAGATGTGCACCTTCGTGGAGCTGCCCAAGGACACGCCGGACCACCGGCGCGCCCGGCAGCAGGGCGAGATGCGCGGGCACCACGCCCCGGCGAAGATGCGCGCGCACCGCTGAGGCGCCTGACCCATGACTGACGCCATCGTCGTCCTCGTCACCACGCCCTCGGCCGACAAGGCCGCCGAGCTGGCGCGCACGCTCGTCGAGGAGAACCTGGCCGCCTGCGGCAACATCCTCCCCGCCCTGCGCTCCATCTACCGCTGGGAGGGCAAGGTGCACGACGAGCCCGAGGCGCTCCTCATCCTCAAGACGCGCGCCTCCCTCTTCGACGCGCTCCGCGAGCGCATCGTCGCCCTGCACCCGTACCAGGTGCCCGAGGTGCTGCGGCTCGACGTGGCCGGCGGGCACCTGCCCTACCTGGAGTGGATTCGGGACAACACCCGCCCTTCCCCCTGAAAAACCCAGGGCGCAGGGCGAGTCAGATGTGACTCACGGGGTTGGCCCCTGAAGCGGGTTCTCTGAGGGTGCGTGCTCGGGCTAGGCTGGGTGCGCGGCCCACCTCCCAGGTTTTACCTCCCCCTCCATGGCTCCCATCCGAATCCTCGTGGCGGACAGTTCCGCGGTCGCCCGGAGGGAGCTCTCCCAGATGCTCTCGTCCGAGCCGGGCCTGGAGGTGGTGGCGCTGTCGCCCACCGGGCGCGTGGCGCTGGAGCAGACGGCGAAGCTGCAGCCGGAGGTCATCGTGCTGGAGCTGTCGCTGCAGGACATGAGCGGGCTGGAGGTGCTCAAGGAGCTGCGCCGGCAGTTCCCGCGCCTGCCGGTGCTCATCTTCAGCGCGCTGGCGGCGAGCACCGGCAACCTCACGCTGGACGCGCTGGCCCACGGCGCGAGCGACTACATCACCAAGCCCACCACCGCGGGCGGCGTGCCCTTCCTGGAGCAGGCCCGGCAGCAGCTGGTGACGAAGATCCGCGAGCTGCACTCGCGCATCCAGCCCGAGCCGCCGAAGATCATCCCGCCGCGCAAGCGGCACGAGCTGGCCAGGCCCCCGCAGCGGCAGGCGCGCATCGGGGTGGTGGTGATCGGCGCTTCCACGGGCGGGCCCAACATGCTGAACGAGGTCATCGCGGCGCTGCCCGCGGACTTCCCGGTGCCGGTGCTCATCACCCAGCACATGCCGCCCGTCTTCACCAAGCTGTTCGCCGAGCGCCTGGACACGCTGACGCCGCTGCAGGTGCGCGAGGCCGTGGCGGGAGAGCAGGTGCGGGCCGGCCAGGTGTGGGTGGCCCCTGGGGACTACCACCTGGCGCTCGTGCGCGAGGGGCCGCTGGTGAAGCTGAGCACGAACCGGGGGCCGATGGAGAACTCCTGCCGCCCGGCGGTGGATGTGCTCTTCCGGTCCGCCGCCACGGTCTACGGAGCCGGCGTGCTGGCGGTGGTGATGACGGGGATGGGGAAGGACGGGATGAAGGGGTGCCAGGTGGTGAGCCAGGCCGGAGGCCGCATCATCGTCCAGGATCCCGCCACCTGCGTGGTGGGGAGCATGCCCCAGGCCGTGCTCGAGGCGGGACTGGCCCACCATGTGGTGCCGCTGAAGAACCTGGGCGCGGAGATCATCCGCCGCGTCAACCGGGCGCTCGCCGCGGAGCCGCTGGTGGGCTGAGGCGGCTGTCCGCCCTCCCGAGGACCGAGCGGGGGGACAGGCGAGCGCGCCCCCATGCATACCTTCCACCCAACGTCCCGGCACTCGGGACAGGACTGGTGGAAGATGGACGCGATTCAGGTTCCAGTCTCCGGATGGATCGCCTTCGCCGGGCTGGCCCTGGGCCTGCTCGTGGTCGATCTGCTGGCCCATCGCGGGCGGCACGGCGAGTCGAAGCGCAGCGCCATCGCCTGGAGCCTGGGGTGGATCGCGCTCGGGCTGGGCTTCAGCGTGTTCGTCTGGAGGGCCTACGGCTCGCGCGCGGCCCATGAGTACCTGGGCGCCTGGCTCATCGAGAAGAGCCTGAGCCTGGACAACCTCTTCATCTTCCTCGTCATCTTCCGCAGCCTCAGCATCCCCGAGGCCGAGCAGCGGCGGGTGCTCTTCTGGGGCATCTTCGGGGCGCTGGTGTTCCGAGGCCTCTTCATCCTGCTCGGCGTGGAGGCCATCGAGCGCTGGCACGCCGTGGTCTACGTGTTCGGCGCCATCCTGCTCATCACCGCCATCCGGGTGGCTCGCGAGGATCCGTCGCGAAAGCAGAAGAGCACGGTGGTGGAGTGGCTGGCCAAGCGGATTCCGCTGCACCCCGCGGTGGAGGGCTCGCACTTCCTCGTCCGGCGCGGAGGCCGGCTGCTGGCGACGCCCCTGCTGGTGGGGCTGCTCGCCATCGAGCTCACCGACATCGCCTTCGCCGTGGACTCGGTGCCCGCGGCGCTGGCGGTGAGCCATGAGCCGTTCATCGTCTACACCTCGAACGTCTTCGCCATCCTCGGCCTGCGGGCCCTCTACATCGCGCTGGCGCACGTCATCTCGGAATTGCGCTACCTGCACTACGGGCTCGCCGCGGTCCTCGCCTTCGCGGGCCTGAAGATGATCATCCCCGACAGCGTGCTGCATGTGCCGCCGCTCGCCTCGGTGGTGGTCATCCTCGTGAGCATCGGCGTGGCCGTCATCGCGAGCCTTCGCTCCCGGGCCCGGCAGCGTCGCCTGGAGCGGCAGCGGAAGGGGCCAGGGCCTGGACGTGAGGTCCCCGCCTGAGCGGCACAGAGCCCCGAGGCGCGCTATGAAGAGAGTCATGAGGCACGGGATGCTGAGCGCGGGGGTGCTGACCGCGAGCCTGCTGGTGGCGTGCGCCACGGGCTCCCGGGAGGTGCGTGATGAGGGCAGCGAGCGCATCGAGGCGGCCATGCGGCCCGAGGCCCACCCCGAGCTGATCCCCGAGGGCATCGTCCTGGGCGAGGACGCGCCCCCGCTCGCTCCCGTGGAGCCCGAGGTGGCGGGCTTCCCGGAGCGCGTGACGGCGTATGGCGGGCCCGAGCCCCTGGGCTGGGCGTACGGGGTGCCCGTCATCGGCTCGGGGCCGGCCTGTGGTCCCCCGCCGCCCGCGGTGCGCTACCACATCGAGGCCCGGCCCGGAGGCACCATCCCCGGCCTGCTGCCCTGAACGCAGCCGGCGTGCGACATCCTCCGCCGTGGATCGTTCTCCTATCAGGGAGGGGCGCTTCCGCTCCTTCCCTCGAGAGCCGGGGCAGACCGTGCGTGGCCCCCAGGAGAACGACGATGAAGCCCCCCCACGGCGGCGCCCTTCAGACGTGGCCTGAACCCCCATGTGTTGTGATGGGCCCTCTCCCGCCTGGAGGCCGGCGTCATGCCGCAGCATCTCGCTCAACCCTTCCTTGGTGCCCGCGAGGGCGCCGCCCCCTCCGAGTCCCTCCCGAGCCTGGAGGCACGGCTGGCCCGTGCGCTCGACACCGCCCGCGCCGCCTGGCCTGGCGTGGAGCTCGACGGCGCCCGCTTCGTCGCGCACCTCGCCCGGCACCTGCCCGCGGAGGGCTTCCCCGAGTCCCTCGAGCACTTCCACCTGGGTGACTTCTACCTCGCCTGTGCCTGCGCCCAGCGCGTGCCGGCCGCCCTGGCGGCCTTCGAGTCCCGCTTCCTCCCGGAGGTGGATGTGGCCGTCGCCCGCATGAAGCTGCCCGCCTCCGTGCTCGACGAGGTGCGCCAGCAGTTCCGCCAGAAGATGCTCGTGGCCACTCCGGACGCGCCCGCGAAGCTCGCCGCCTACCCGGGCACCGGGCCCCTCAACGGCTGGGTCCGCGCCGCCGCGCTGTGGCTCGCGCTGGACCTGCAGCGCCGCAACGCCAGCGAATCGCACGAGGATGACTCGGCCCTCCCCTTCCTCGTCGAGCCCGGAGATGACCCGGAGCTGGCCCACCTGAAGACGACCTACCGCGCCGAGTTCAGCGCCGCCTTCGCCCAGGCCCTCTCCGCGCTCGCGCCCCGGCAGCGCAACGTGCTGCGCCTCAAGTACCTGGACGGCCTGAGCATCGACGAGCTCGGGGCGCTGTACGGCGTGCACCGCGCCACCGCGGCCCGCTGGGCCGTGTCCGCCCAGGAGTCGCTCCTCGAGGAGACCCGTCGCGTGCTCACCGAGCGCCTGCGCCTCACCCACTCCCAGCTCGACAGCGTGCTGCGCCTGATCTCCAGCCAGCTCGACGTCAACCTCAGCCGGCTGCTGCGCTCCCGGCTCGACTGAACCCCCATGCGCTGCCTGGACGAAGCCACCTTCATGGCGTTGATGCTCGGAGGCCTGCCGCCGGACCGGGCCGCGGAGGTGGACGCGCACCTGGATGCCTGCCCGCCGTGCCGACGCATGATGGCCCAGGCGCTCCAGGCCCAGTCTCCCCCACCGGTGGAGGCAGGCAGCGCTCCGGACTCCGAGCGCGAGACACTCCCGGCCGCGGCGTCCGAGGGCGCGCTCCTCACCCGAGGCACGGCGGTGGGGCGCTACCTGGTGCTGGAGCGGCTCGGCTCCGGGGGCATGGGGGTGGTGTACGCGGCCTACGATCCCGAGCTGGACCGACGGGTGGCCCTCAAGCTGCTGCGCACCGGAGCGCTCGGGCTGCAGGCCACCGAGGGCCGTGCCCACCTGCAGCGAGAAGCCCAGGCCATGGCGCGCGTCTCCCATCCGCACGTGGTGCCCATCTACGACGTGGGCACCTTCGGCGAGCAGGTGTTTCTCGCCATGGAGCTGGTCGAGGCGCGGACGCTGCGACAGTGGCTGCGCGAGGCCCCCCGCTCCTGGCGCGAGGTGCGCGACGCCTTCGTGGAGGCCGCGCGCGGACTGGCCGCCGCCCACGCCGTGGGGCTCGTCCATGGAGACATCAAGCCGGAGAACCTGCTCGTGGGCCGGGACGGCCGGGTGCGGGTGACGGACTTCGGCCTCGCGCGCACCCTCGTGCCCGGAGAGTCCGGCGAGGAGCTGCCGAGCGTGGCGGGCGGCACTCCGGCCTACATGGCGCCCGAGCAGCTCTCGGGCAGAGGCGTCGCGGATGCTCGCAGTGATCAGTTCAGCCTCTGCGTATCCTTATATGAGGCCCTCTTCGGCGAGCGCCCTTTCGCGGGCTCCAGGGCGTCGGAGCTGGCCACCGAGGTGCGCGCGGGCCAGGTGCGCCCCGTCCCGCGAGGCACCTCCGTGCCGTCCTGGCTCCAGCGCGTGGTGCTGCAGGGCCTGGAGGCGGAGCCCGCGCGGCGCCACGCTTCCATCGAGGCGCTGCTGGCCGCACTCCACGCGGATCCCGCGGTGCGGCGCCACAAGTGGCTCCAGTGGAGCGGAGGATTGGTGCTCCTGCTGGGCGCGGTGGTGGCCACCCAGCTCTTGAACACCCACCAGGCCCGAGCCTGCGCGAGCTCCGCCGAGCGCGCGCTGTCCGGCGTCTGGGACGTGCCCCGGCAGCAGGCCGTGGAGAAGGCCTTCCTCGACACCGGACGTCCCTTCGCCGCTACCGCGTGGGCGCGAGTGCGGCGCTCGCTGGACGCGTACACCGCCGCGTGGGTGACGACGCGCACGAGCGCCTGCGAGGAGGCCCGAACGGGAGCGCCGCGCGCGGAGGAGCTCCGGGGCGAGCGGATGCGCTGCCTGGACGGACGGCTGGCGGAGGTGGCCGCGCTGACGCAGGTGCTGGCCCAGGCGGACACGGACGTGGTGGGCCGGGCCCTTCGGGCCGTGGAGTCCCTGCCCCCGCCCTCGGGCTGCTCGGAGGTGGCGGCGTCAGGCCGCGAGGCCGTGCCCTCCAACGCGCTGCGAGAGGCGGTGGTGCGAGCGCGGGCCCTGGAGGCCGCCGGCCGGTACACGGAAGCGCTGGCCATCGCCGCGCCCGCGGCGGAAGCGGCACGCAAGCAGGGAGATCGGGCGGGCACCGCGGAGGGGCTGCTGGCCGTGGCGGAGCTCCGCGAGGAGGCGGGGGACTATCGAGGCGCGGAGGAGGCCCTCTTCGACTGCCTCTGGGCCGCCGAGGCCGGACGACACGATCGGGTGGCCGCGCGCGCGTGGACACTGGCGGTCCGCCTCTCCGGTGCACGCTTCGAGCAGTTCGCGCTCGCACGTCGCTGGCACGAGCGCGCGGACGCCGCCCTCGTCCGCCTGGGCGGGGACGATGCGCTGCGCGCGCGGCTGCACGTCAACCAGGGGCGAGTCCTCTACGCCCAGGGCCGCTACAGCGAGGCGGAGGCGCAGCACCACCATGCCCTGGAGCTGCTGGAGCACACCCTGGGCCCGGAGAGCCTGGAGGTGGCGGATGTCCTCCTGGAGCTGAGCGGGGCCCAGGCGGTTCAGGGGCGCAAGGAGGCCATCGGCCTGGGACAGCGAGCCCAGGCGCTGCGCGAGCGCGCGCTGGGGCCGGAGCACCCCGAGGTGGGCATGGCCCTGGCGGAGCTTGCCGGGCTGCACTGGCTCCAGGGCGGGTTCGCCGAGTCCGAGCGGCTCGCCACCCAGTCCCTGGCGCTGCTGGAGCGCTCGCTCGGCCCGAAGCACCAGCGGCTCGTCACCCCGCTCAACACGCTGGCCATCGCCCGGCTCGCCCAGAACCGGGCACAGGACGAGGTGGTGCCCCTGATGGAGCGAGCCCTCCAGCTGCTCGAGGGGAGCGGAAGCGAGGAGAGCTCCGAGACCGCGGTGCTGCGCACCAACATCGCCTCCGCCCTGGGACACGCCGGCCGGCCCGCCGAGGCGGAGCGGCTCATCACCGACGCCATCTCGAGCCTGGAGCGGAAGCTGGGCCCCGAGCACCCAACCCTCGTCGTCATGCTGCTCGAGCTGGCCACCGTCCTACAGGCGCAGGGCCGTGTCGCGGAGGCCCTCCCGCGGCTCGATCGCGCCGCAGCCATCCAGGACGCCCTGCCGGAGGACGTGCGCGGCATGTGGATGCACACGCGGATGGATCTCGGACGGGCCTACATGGAGCTGCGTCGCCCCAAGGAGGCCGTGGCGCCGCTGTCCCAGCTCGTCGCCGACCGGAAGCACACGCCCATGCCGCCCGAGATGGGGGCACTGGCGCGCTTCCTCCTGGCCCAGGCGCTGTGGGACTCCGGTGGCGACCGTCACCAGGCCGTGAAGCTGGCCACCGAAGCGCAGGGCCTGATCCCCGACACGGCTCCGGCCGCGCCCAGGTTCCGGAAGACGCTGGAGGACTGGCTCGCGCGGCACGTGCCCTGATCAGGGCCTCCCGGTCTGGAAGCGCCCGGCCGCGAGGTCTCTCTGGAAGCCCTCGAGCAGCCCGAGCCTCGACGCACCGACAGTGATCAACCACCCCGCCTGATACTTCCGCGCATAGGAGGCAGGGACGAAGTCCATCCACCGGGGCCGCGTCGAAGGTCCTCCCGTGAGACTGTCGTCGAGGGTCCTGCCCCGCTCCCAGAAGATCCGGGCCGTGGAGGTGGCGCAGGACATCTCCGCGAGATCCTCCGCGTGCGCGACATAGGCCTCGCGGTAGGAGTCCTCCGCCAGGGGCCGCAGGTACTTCAGCGGGATGGAAGCCTCCGCCAGTCCGATGCAGCCACCCACCGCGGGAGCGCCACAGTGGCGAGCCCGCTTCGCCACCTGCGCGGGAGAGGCGATGCTCGAGAAGGCATCGCTGGTCCCGATGATGGCGGTCATCCGCGCCACCTGCTCGTGGCTCATGGGGCGCCACTCCGACGGAGGCTCCTTCAAGGAGTCGTAGGCCTCGCGCTCGAGGCGGAGCAGCTGTGCCGCCACCAGCCCTCCGAAGATCGTATCCGAGCGGTAGGCCATCCAGGCCAGGTGGCGCACGTCCTTGGCGGCCTCCACCGGCTGGCCCGTGCGCAGGCCATGCATCAGCCGGAACTGCGACCAGCGCCGCAGCCAGCCCAGGTTCGGCAAGGGCGTCGCCAGCCAGTCGACCCGCTCCGGCAGCACGAAGGGCGTGTTCCGCAAGATGTCCCACCGGTCATACGCCTGGAGCCTGCGCATCCACTCGAAGTCCAGGGAGGAGACATCGACCTGCGACGTGAGCCAGTCCTTGAACTCCGAGTCCAGCCGCGGCAGGTGCGAGGGAATGTCGAGAGGCGACCCACGGGGCAGCCCGGGCCTGGGGCCCCAGGGCAGCCACCTGCTCAACAGGGGGCTCGCATCGCCCTCGGTCCGAGGCTCGTGGAACCAGGGGTCCTTCGCGAGCAGCTCCTGCTGCTCACAGAAGAAGTCGATGGAGCGGGAGACGTCATGCCGGTGCTGGCCGAGCGCGGGCTCGTACTCCTGGCGAAGCCCCCAATCCAGCAGCACGAGCGTGGCTGTCCCCAGGAGCACGACGAGGCTCACCAGCCACAACACGACTCGCAGGATGCTTCCGCGACGCGAAGGAGGCTTCAGGGACATGGCTGGATCTGGCACAATACGGCTACAGATCGGAAGTGTCCGCCATTGAACACCCCCCCTCTGGCACCGCGCGCGGGCGGCACGACCCCTGGAGTCACTTTTCCAAGGAAGGCTCTAAATACGCCGCCATGCCGCGAACGAGGACGCCCTGCTCGGGTAAGGAGACGGGTCAAGCTGCGGTGGAGGCAGCACTCACGCTGCCGCTGACGGTCTTCCTCATCCTCGGGACGATCCAGCTCTTCGTGCTGCTCCAGGCCCGGGCGTTGACGCAGTACGCCGCCTTCCGCGCCGTGCGCACGGGCAGCGTCAAGCACGGCAGCTGCGAGGCCATGACGCACACGGCCATCGCGGCGCTGCTCCCCTCCTTCGCTCGCACCGACTCGCCGGAGGCGCTCGGCACCGCCTTCCGCGTCCACCGGGACAACGTCTTCAACCCGGCCTGGGATCAGGGCCACACCGGCAGCATCGTGTGGCTGGCCCGGGAGCGCCCGCGGCGGGAGGAGATCCCCCCGGACGAGGAGGAGACCTTCGACGACCCGGCGCGCTACACCTCGCTGGCGGACGTGGTGCGGTTGGAAGTGCGGCTGGTGTTCTGGTACCCGATGCGCATCCCCTTCGCCAACTGGGTCCTCAGCCGCATGTTCCTGGCCCACCTGGGACTGCTCGACTACGACGCCGTGGACCCGCTCCAGCCCGCGCACCAGGCGCACTGGAGCGGCAAGGTGACGCCCTCGCTCGACGCCGCCATCCAGAAGGAGCTGCTCGAGCGCACGAGCCGCAAGGAGTACGTCTTCCCGCTCCAGGCCACCTACACGATGCGGATGATGACTCCGGCCCGCATCTCGGAATTCGCCACCCAGAACTGCCCTCCCACGCCCCTCGGACTATGAGCCCCCCGCGCCCCCACGGACAATCGCTGGTGCTCTTCTGCCTGACGCTGCTGCTCGTCACGCTGATGGTCTGCCTCACGCTGTCGTTCTCCATGAAGCTGCGCGAGAAGATGGAGACGCAGAACGTGGCGGACCTGGCGGCCTACAGCGGCGCGGTGGCCACCGCGCGCACGTTCAACAGCGTGGCCCTCATGCGGCGCGCCCAGACCGGGCAGCTGGTGGCCATCTCCTCGGTGATGAGCCTCATCAGCTGGACGAGCATGCTGCGCGCGAACCTGAACGCCGCTCGCATGGCGGCCAACGGGTGCCCCGCCGCCGCCACCGCGCTGGAGGCCCTGGACGAGAAGAACGAACAGATCGAGAAGAAGTGGCACGAGCTGGACGCCGCGGCCGGCGTGCAGGCCTACAACATCCAGCTGCTGGGCGGCCACCTGGGGGGCATGCAGGGCCAGATGTTCGAGCGCCTCAAGGAGTCCGTCTCCGGCGAGCAGAAGTCCTTCACCGCGAAGATGGCGGCCATGGCGAGCAAGGACGGCCGCTTCCCGGACGAGCTGCACGCGGGGCCCACGCCCGTCTCGGTGAACGAGCTGGTGCAGGCCACCAGCGGAGGCGCCGGCTACGCCCTGGACATGGCCATGGCCACCCGGGGCTACCACTTCCTCACCGAGCGCCAGGGCATCCCCGCCATGACGGGCAGCGGGGGCATCCTGGGCGCGCTGGGGGCGGCCGGAGGCCGGCTGCGCGTCGTCGAGGGCGGTGGCAGCGCGTACTGGGGCAAGGAGCTGGGCCACGGCGGGCGGGCGGATGCGACCTGGTTCACCTGGGCGGAGGATCACGCGCTGGTGGAGGTGTCCTTCCCCGGCTGCCCCACCTTCACGGTGCAGGCCACCGCGGGCGTGAAGGCCACCGACAAGGAGGACGAGACGGACAACCACTGGTGGACCCCCGCCACTCCCCTGCTGGGTGACGCGGATCCCGGCATGGAGAAGCAGTACCGGCACACGCTCATCTCCTGCTGGCCGCGCGAGTACTGCCCCAACACGTTCATCGGCGGCATGACGTACAACACGAGCGACCACTCGGCCGACAACCTCTATGCCGAGCCGAAGCTCTTCGCGCTCGCCCGGCGCGACTACCGCAAGCGGGGCCTGCGCAGCGATCCGTGGGAGTTCTTCTTCCACTTCCGCTTCACCCCCGAGTCCAACGGCCGCTTCGACAACCACGGCTGGACGCTGGCGAATGGCACGGACATCAGCGTGCAGTCGGCGCTGGGCACCGGGCTGGCCTACTACCACCGGCCCGGGCACTGGAACGAGGCGCCCAACCTGTGGAACCCCTTCTGGCGCGCCACCCTGGTCTCCGCGGACATCGACAAGGCGGGAGACCTGAGGCGCGGCGGCACGGACGTGCCGGACACGGTGGGCGGGCCCGCGGCCGAGGCCTTCCGGCAGCTCATCTCCGCTGGCTACAAGGGGGTGCACTGATGCGCGCTTCCTGGCGAGCCGCTCGCGGCCAGTCCGTGGTGGAGCTGGCCATCGGCCTGATCGTCTTCGTCACCGTGGTGATGTTCGGCATCCACTTCGCCGAGGTGGGCTACCTGTCGCTCCAGGTGCCCCAGGCGGCCGTCTCTCCGCTCTGGGACAGCACGGCGCTCCGGGTGCACCGGATGAGGGACCAGCAGGACTCGATCGGCGACTTCACCGCCTTCCCCAACATCGCGCCCTCGGTGCAGGCGCACGCCGGCGTGCGCTTCCGGGACTTCGACGGCCGCAGCTCCACCTCCTCGAGCCAGACCAACCACATCACCCAGGTCTTCACCCGGATGGATGGCCTGCAGGTCCAGTGCACCGAGGATCCCGAGGTGTTCTTCGACTTGCCTCGGGGCGAGCGCCCGGACCTGCTCGAGCCACGGCCTGGAAACTTTCCAGACGCTCCGCCCGGGCAGGACGTGGGCGCCCCCACGGACAGCCCGCTCGATGGCATCTACGAGAACGTGGGCGGGATGAGCTGCGCGGCGCAGGCCCACCTCGAGGGGCTGTCCACGCTGCCCACCTCCTTCCTGGAGGGCACCGGAGGCCTCTTCCAGGTGCAGCACTCCGTGCCGCTGGAGATGACGATGTGCTCGGTGGGCCGGGCCCAGAATGGGGTCTGCAAGGGCCGCTACGGCATCCTGCTGGGAGACTTCGGCTTCACCGATGAAGACGTGGCCGGACACTGCCCCCTCCAGCCCGAGCAGCCGGATGTGCCCTGCCCCGAGAACCGGACCTTCTACTTCGCGGCGATGAAGGTGTTCTCCAACACCGGCCGCTCCGCGGGGCGCGCGGCCTCCGACTTCGCGAGGTTCTTCGCCGGCTACAGCCCCATCAACGAGAGCGGCTTCTTCATGAGCTATCGCGGCGAGGAGGACGACTACATCGAGCGCACCACGCCTCCGGGCGAGGAGGAGGACGAGATGGACCGGCCCCGCAACACGGGAGGCCCGGACCACGAGCCCTCGCCCTTCCGCCGTCCGTCCAACGCATGCTTCCTGGGGATACAGGGATGCTGAGCACGCTCCTCACCCTTCAGCTGCTGCTGGCCGCGGCGCCCGGGCAGCCCCCTCAGCCCTTCCGCTGGCAGGTGCCGGAGATGGTGTCCCGGCTGGAGGTGCCCGGCAGGATGAACGTGGCCGGCATGCCCATCCGCCTGGAGGTCTACAGCTCGAGGCTGAGCGTGCAGCAGCTGCTCCAGCACTTCGCCACGGCCTTCGACCGGGCGGGCTTCTACCTCCAGCGCGAGCAGCGGCAGTTCTCCGCCCAGCCGCACCTCACCGCGCTGGATACGCGGACCTTCATCGCCTACACGGTCATCCTCGAGCCCGAGCCCGGAGGACTGACGACGGTGGTGCTGGGCGAGGCGAAGCTCAACGAGCCGCTGCCCCCCGCCGCGCCGGCCTCGCTCCCCATGTACCCCGGTGCCAGCAAGCCCCTGCACGGGGACTTCGAGGGCGCGCGGACCGTGGCCTACCAGGTGGTCGCGAAGCAGGCGCAGGTCGAGAGCTGGTACCGCGAGCAGCTCACCCGCGCCGGGTACCAGGAGGAGACTCCCCTCGTCTTCCGCCGGCAGGAGCAGGAGCTGCGCGTGTCGCTCTCCCAGAACGGGGGCTGGGTGCACGTGGTCCTCTTCCAGAGGACCTCCACGGAAGCCCTGCCCTCGGGCCCGCGCTGACGCGTCCCTCCTGGCGAGATACCGTCGGCCACGCCGTAGGCCCTAACCCAGCATCTCGTTCAGGAGCCGCGCGACGGCCTTCGCGTCCGCCTGGCCGTTCGTGGCGCGCATGACCTGACCGGTGAAGAAGCCGGTCAGGCCCTTCTTTCCGCCCCGGTACTCCGCGACCTTCCCTGGGTTGGCATCCAGCACGGTCTGGATGGCGGCGCGCAGCTGGCCCTCGTCGCTGACGACGCGCAGCCCCTTGCGCTCCACGATGGTCGCGGGCGCCTCGCCGGACGCCTGCGCCTCCGCGAGCACGTCCTTGGCGATGCGGGCGCTGATGCCGCCCTCCGCGATCAGCGCCACGAGCGCCGCGAGCTCCTTCACGCCCACGCGGTTGGTGCCCTCGCGGATGGCCGCGGACAGATCGTTCACGACCCACGGCACGAGGTCCGCGAGCTGCTTGCCCTGCACACCCTCGAGGTAAGCGGCGAGCTGCGGCTCACGGGCCAGCAGGTGCGCATCGTTCTCGGTGACGCCCTGCTTGCGCAGGCGCTCGGACGTGGCCTCCTGCGCGGCATCGAGCGCCGGGCGGACGGGCGCCGCGGCCTCCGGCTTCTTCTCGGCCTTGGGCCTGGGCGGCGCCTGGGTCTCCGGCTTGGACTCGGGGGCCTCCGCCTTCCGGGTCCAGGTGTCCTTGAGCGTCATGGTGCGGTTGAGCACCAGCGCGTCGTCGCGGCTGTCCACGGGGTCGCGCCAGAAGTACCCGACGCGCTCGAACTGGTAGCGGGCGCTGGCCGGATCGCGCGTGAGGCTCGGCTCCACCAGCCCTTGCGTCACCACCATGCTCTGGGGGTTCACGAAGTCCAGGAAGTCCGTGTCGAGCGGCTGCGTCTCGTCCTCGTGGCCGGGCTCCTCCGGGTCGAACTGCTGCGCCTTCTTGTCGGGATGCGGCACCGAGAACAGCCGGTCGAACAGCCGGAACTCGGCCTTCACGCCCCGCGTGGCGCTCACCCAGTGGATGACGCCGCTGGCCTTCGCGTCCTCGCCCAGCAACGTGACGCGCAGCTCGGCCGGCTCGCCGTCGGGCCCCGCGACGACTTCATCGCAGCGGATGATGCCCGCGCCGCGCAGGCGCACCGTCCCGCCAGGCGTGAGCCGCTTGAAGCCCTTGGGCGGGTTCGCGCTGAAGTCCTCGCGCTCGATGACGAGCTCGCGCGTGAGCGGGACATCGCGCACGGCCTTCTCGACCGGCACGCGCTCGCCGCTGGGGAGCGGCACCTTCCCGTCCGTGCTCTCGCCGATCGCGTCCTGCGGCCAGTACGGCAGGCTCAGCACCCGCTCCTCGCCCAGGTTCTGGACGACGACCTTCAGAGGCTGCGTCACGGCCATCACGCGGGGCGCCCGGACGCTCAGGTCCTCACGGACGGCGTTCTCGAAGATGGCCAGGTCCACGGTGCGGTTGGTGCGGCTCACGCTGATCTTCGACGCGAACGCACGCACCGACTCGGGAGTGATGCCACGCCGGCGCATCGCGCTGAGGGTGGGCATGCGCGGATCATCCCAGCCCCGGACGATGCCCTCGCTCACCAGCAGCCGCAGCTTGCGCTTGCTGACGACCGTGTACTCCATGCTGCGCCGGCCGAACTCGTACTGGCGCGGCGGCGTCTTGCCCGTCTCCTGCTCCGAGAAGAGGTTGTCCATCAGCCAGTCATAGATGGCCCGGTTGTCGATGAACTCCAGGCTGCACATGCTGTGCGTGATGCCCTCGATGGCGTCGCTGATCGGATGGGCGAAGTCGTACATCGGGTAGATGCACCACTTGTTCCCGGTCCGGTAGTGCGACGCGTGGAGGATGCGGTAGAGCACCGGGTCGCGCAGCTTGAAGTTCGGGTGGCCCAGGTCGATCTTCGCGCGCAGCGCGTGCTCGCCGTTCTTGAACTCCCCGGCGCGCATGCGGCGGAACATGTCGAGGTTCTCCTCGACGCCGCGGTTGCGGTACGGGCTGGGGGTGCCCGGCTGAAGCTTGGTGCCGCGCAGGCGCGCCATCTCCTCGGCGCTGACGCTCTCCACGTACGCCAGGCCCTTGCGGATGAGCTGCTCGGCGTACCCGTACAGCTGCTCGTAGTAGTCCGAGGCGTAGAACAGGCGCGAGGTGTCCCACCCCACCCACTGCATGTCGCGAATGATGCTGTCCGCGTACTCCTGCGTCTCCCCTTCCGGGTTGGTGTCGTCCATGCGCAGGTGGCAGACGCCGCCGTAGTCCAGCGCGGTCATGAAATCCAGGTAGCTGGCGAACGAGTGCCCCAGGTGGGCATATCCGTTCGGCTCTGGAGGAAAGCGGGTGACGACGTGGGAGTGACGCCCGGCTTGCAGGTCCGCGTCGATGATCTCCGTGATGAAGTTCGGAGCGACCCGACGGGCCTCGGGCTTCGGAATCAGGTGGGCAGACGGCTTGGCCATGCCTCATTTATGCCCGATTCCGGGGGGGGAGGAATCTGGAATCTGACATCTGATTGGAGGACGAAAGATCAAGGCTCCGGGGGGCGTAGCACCTCGGCCTTCGCGATGCGGTCCAACCGGAAGTGGCGGCGCTCGCCCCTGGCCAGGTCGACGGCGTCGAGCCGGGTCTCATGCCGGTCCATGACCACCGACTCGATGCGGACATCGCGAGTGGTCTCGAGGAAATTCCCGTCCACGTAGGTGATGCGCAGCGGCTGCTGCTCGAACCACGCTCGCTCGAGGGCCTCGCGGACCTCCTTCTTGCTCGGCAGCGACGGCACGCCGAGGAACGTCAGCTCCTTCAGGCGAGAGAGCAGCTCGCGCTGGGCGGACGTGGAGAGCGCGGCCCGCACCTTGTCGAGCGCCGACTCCAGGGTGTCGGTGAACGGCAACAGCCTCATCTGGATCGCGAAGCGCCCAAGCGCGACCAGGAGCGCCGCCTCACGCGCGGTGAAGTTCACCGGGGGCAGGCTGTAGCTGCGGTCCAGGGCATAGCCGCCACCGGGCCCTCGCTCGGCGCCCACCGGCAGGGCCGCGGCCCGCAGGGCATCCAGGTCGCGGTAGATGGTCCGGACGGTCACCCCGAAGCGCTCGGCGAGCACCTCCGCAGTGACACCGGTGCGGCGACCTCGCAGGTACTCCGCGAGGGCAAAGAGGCGCTCGGTCCGTTGCATGGTTCCGATTGCTGACATACCGCTGACACAGCGGGTCATCAAGATGGGCCTCATCGAAGTCGGAGACAGGTGATACGCATTCATCTGGGAACCGCGATGACGCTCACGCTGCAGGACGAGTGGCTCTGGGGGTGGGATCCCACGCCGGGCATCGTCTCGGTGTGGGCGGAGCCCGACGGCCGCGCGTTCGTCTGGCGTCGCATCCCGAAGACGGGCGAGCTGGTCCGGGACGACGTGCGCTTCCGCCCCTGGCTGCTCCTCTCCTCGCTCGACAATCTGGCGCACCTGGGTGACAGGCTCCGCCCCGAGAGCGACGGCCCGGCCCCACAGCGGGTGACGTACCAGGAGCTGGAGGGCCCCGGCGCGCTTCGCTACCTGGTCCGGGCGGACGACGGGCGAGCGCTGGCCTCGGCCGTGCTCCAGGGTGCGTCGCGGCGCCTCGGCCGGACGGTCGGGCATCTGAAGGACCTGGGCGCGGACGCGGTGCTCACGCTGCCACCGGAGGAGCAGTACCTCATCGCGACAGGGCGCACGTACTTCCGCGAGCTCGGCTTCGACGAGCTGCACCGCATGCAGTTCGATCTGGAGACCACGGGGCTCGATCCCTCCCATGAGCGCATCTTCCTCGTGGCCCTGCGGGCTCCCGACGGCAGGACGGAGATCCTCGAGGCCCATGGCGAGGACGATGCCGCCGAGGCCGACCTCCTCCGCCGCCTGGTCGAGCGGGTGCGCGCCTTCGATCCCGACGTGATCGAGAACCACAACCTGCACGGCTTCGACCTGCCATTCCTGGCGCGCCGGGCGAAGGAGCTCAGTGTCCCGCTCGCGCTGGGACGCGCCGGAGCACCAGGCCTGCGGGAGCGTCCCGCCGCGCGAGGTGCGGCGCTCGATCGGGGAACGCCTGGGCGCAGGCCCGAGCGCCGCGCGCGGTACACGCTGCCCGGGCGCGAGCTGATCGACACGCTGGACGCGGTGCTGCGGCACGACTTCTCGTCCCGCGATCTGCCAGGCCACGGGCTCAAGGTCGTCGCGAAGCACTTCGGGCTCGCGGGTCCGGAGCGCGAGCACATCCCGGGCGCCCGCGTCCATGAAGTCTTCCGCCGCGATCCGGAGCGGGTGCGTCGCTACGCCCGTGACGACGTGACGGAGGCCGGCGGCGTGGCGCACCTGCTCGGAGGAGCCGCCTTCGCGCTGGCCCGCATGGCGCCGCGCCGCTACGAGCGCCTGGCGGACGCCGGGCCCGCCACCGGAGTGCTCGATCCGCTCCTGGTGCGCGCCTACCTCCGCTCTGGGGCCGCGCTGCCCGCCCACGAGCCCGGAGACGGCACGTCACACAGCGGCGCGGCGCTCCACCTGTTCGCCACGGGCGTGGCGCGGCACGTGGTGAAGGCAGACGTCGCGAGCCTGTACCCCTCGCTGATGCGCCAGTACCGGATAGGCCCGAAGCGCGACCGGCTGGGCGCGATGCTGGCGCTGGTGGATCGGCTCGTGGAGCAGCGGCTGGAGGCCAAGGGGCGAGCACGGGCCGCCCCCCCCGGCTCACCGGAGCGTCACACCCACGAGGCGCTCTCGGCGGCGATGAAGATCGTGGTCAACGCGGCCTATGGCTACCTGGGCGCGGTGGGGCTCACGCGCTTCGCGGACGTGCATGCGGCCAACGAGGTGACGCGGCGCGGACGGGAGGTGCTGGGGCTGCTCTGCCGCGAGCTGGCGGCGCGGGGCGTCACGCTGCTGGAGGCCGACACGGACGGCGTGTACTTCTCAGTACCGGAGGACTGGCGAGAGGCCGACGAGCGCCGGGTGGTCTCCGAGGTCGCGGCGCTGCTGCCCCCCCGGGTCCGCCTCGAGTTCGACGGGCGCTACGCCGCCATGCTCTCGCACGAGTCGAAGAACTACGCGCTGCAGCCCTACGAGGGGCCGCTGGTGCTCAAGGGCGTGGCGTTCCGCTCCAGCCGGGCGGAGCCCTTCGGGGAGGACTTCCTGCGCCGGGCGCTGCGCTGCCTGCTGGCGGGAGACATCCCCGGCGTCCGGGAGGCCTATGTCACCACCGTGATGTCGCTGCGGCGACGGACACTGCCCACGCACCAGGTGACGTCCCAGGTCCGACTGACGAAGCCCCCCGAGCAGTACCTCGCCGCGCGCGAGCGTCGGCGCGAGCTTCCGTACGAGGCCGTGCTGGCGAGCGGGCGGACCTGGTGGGCCGTCGGCGAGTACGTCCGCGTCTACCGGGCGGTGGGAGGACGCGCGGGCCTGCTGCCCGATCCGGACGCCGAGGACACCGGCAGCGTCCGCCCAACCCTGCGAGCGAACGATGGAGCCGCGGGCGATCGGCGCGACTACGACGTCGAGTACTACGTCCGTCTGCTGCGCGAGACGTTCGCGGCCCGGCTGGTGCGCGCGCTGACGCCCGAGGACTTCGCGACGGTGTTCGAGGATCCCGGGCAGCCCTCCCTCTTCCCACCCTCGCTGGAGCAGGCGCGACCGGTCCTCACCGTGCTCCGCGACCCGCGGAGCGAGCCCCCTCTGGACGCAACAGGCTGAGACAACCCACGGACCCCAGATCGCTTATGGAGAGCTCTCGAATGCGTCGCATCATCCCCTCGTGCCTGCTCCTCGCGCTCTGGCTCGGGTGCGCTACTGGCGCTCCGGCGCCCGCCGTGAGTCCTGGCCCCGCCGCAGCTCCCACGCCCGTCACCGCTCCGAGCGAGGCAAAGCCCCGGCATGTCCTCTCCGGCAAGGTGCTGGGGCCCGGGGGCGAGCCCATCGCGGGAGCTCGCGTCGGCCTCACGCCCCGAGCGCCTGCGTGGGACCTCCGGCAGGACGCGCCACGGACCATCGTGGAGACGGGCGCGGATGGCTCCTTCCAGGCGGGCCCGCTCGAGAGCCTCGCGTACAGCGTGGGAGTGTATGCCCCGAGCGGTGCCGTCGCCTTCGGACCGGCCGTCACGCGTGAGCGCGAGGAGCAGGTGCCGCCCGTCGAGCTGCGCCTGTCCTCCAGCCCCGCTACCCTCGAAGGCGCGGTGTGGGACGAGGCGGGAACGCCGGTGCCCGGTGCCGAGGTGCGCATCGCGCGGCTGGCCATTCCGTACGACGACGTCGCCTACCTCCCGCCCAGCCCTGATGGCCGCTACCGGGTGACGTTGACGCCGGGCCAGTACGCCGTCATCGCCCGGGTGAAGGGCTACCTGCCGTCCTCGAAGGTCGTCACGGTGGAGGCAACCGGGCTGACCCTGAACCTGCGCCTGGAGCAGAGCCCGGACGCGGCCCAGCGGCAGGCGGCCATCGCGTGGGTGAAGCAGAAGGCCCTGCCGCTGCGAGCGGTGGAGGCGGGCAACGGCTTCGAGGACCTGCAGCCGCTGAAGAAGGTGCTCCAGGACGTGCAGGTGGTGGCGCTCGGAGAGGCCACGCACGGCACCCGCGAGTTCTTCCAGCTCAAGCACCGCATGCTGGAGTTCCTGGCCACGGAGCTGGGCTACACCCTCTTCGCCATCGAGTCGGATGTCGCCGACGCGCACGCCGTCAACACGTACGTGCTCACGGGCCAGGGAGACGCGGCGCAGGTGCTCGCGGGCCTGGGCTTCTGGAACAACGAGGAGGTGCTCGAGCTCATCCGGTGGATGCGCCGCTACAACGAGGATCCGAGCCACACGCGGAAGCTGACGTTCCACGGCGTGGACATGCAGGGGTCGGTGAAGGCGGTGGAGACGGTGGCCGAGTATCTGTTGAAGGTGGACGCTCCCTTCGCCTCGCGGGTGAAGGAGCGCCTGGCGCCGCTGGCGGACAAGAAGCAGTGGTTCCGCACGCTGCAGACGCTGTCCGCCGAGGACAAGAAGTCGCTGGCCGGCTTCGTGGACGAGGTGCTCGCCCGCTTCGATGCGCGGAAGCAGGAGTACGTGCGTGGCTCGGACGCGCGGCAGTGGGCGCGGATGCGGCACACCGCCAGCGTGCTGCGCCAGCTCATGGAGCGCCATGTGTCCGGCAACCGCGAGGTGCGAGATCGCTCCATGGCGGAGAACCTGCGCTGGGCGATGGAGTACGAGGGCCCGGAAACGAAGGCCGTGGTGTGGGCCCACAACGGGCACGTGACGCGCACCCAGGATGACGGGATGGAGTGGCCCATGGGGCGCCACCTGGCGCGGGAGCTGGGACGCAAGCTCTACGTCTTCGGCTTCGCGTTCCACCAGGGGGGCTTCCAGGCGTGGAACATCTCCAGGTCCCCCGCCGAGGGGCGGCGCGGGATGGTGGACTTCTTCGTGCCGCCGGCGCCCGAGGACACGCTGGACGCCATGCTGGGCGCGTCGGGCCTGTCGCTGGCGGCGCTGGATCTCCGGACGGTGCCGCGAGGCCCCGTGTACGAGTGGTGGCGGCACACGCACCGGACGCGCAGCCTCGGCTTCGTCTACTCGGACGAGGGCTATCCGCTGAACCTCGTGCGGCCGCTCGAGGCGTATGACGGGCTGCTCTTCGTGGAGCGCACCACCCCCGCCCGGCCGCTCCCCCAGCCGTAGCAGCGAAGCGGAGGCGGTGGGTCAGGCGTTGTCGAAGTCCCTCACCAGCATCTCGCCAGAGCGCTGGAGGATGCCGTACTCCAGCTGCCGGTCAGGCCCTCCCGATGCCGCGCGTCGCGGCGACGGGGCACTTCCGTGCTCCGCCAATCACACACTGGAGAGCTGAGCCATGGGTCATCGCGTCGAGAGACCAGGGGATATGTTCGACTCCGTCCGCTACAACACCAAGACGACTCCCGAGCTTCGAGAGGCCATGCAGAAGAAGGTCAAGGAGATCGTGGCGCGAATCGCGGATCGCGAAGGGCGGATGAAGCGAATCCGGGATGAGTACCAGATCGACGCAGAGCGGCTGGCGGCCCTGGTCATCCAGTACCAGAACCAGGACTCGGACTTCGTCTCCTACCAGAGCCAGGGCGACTCGACTCGCGGCGTCGTGCCTGCCGGCGTCATCGCCAACATCATCAGCGAGCGGGAGATGATCGACTCGGAGCGAGGGCAGATCCGCAAGATGGAGCTGGTCCTGCGCAACCTCCCCGAGACGGAGCTCTACAACGACCCGAGGACGGGCGCGGTCAAGAGCCGCCAGCCCCTGCACAAGCTCACGGATGACGAGCTCGAGTTCCTCGGGTTCTGACGTGCGGAGGCTCGGCCAGATACTTCGAGCGAGCGGTGCCGTCGCGCCCAATGGATGGTCGGAGCGCGCGACGGCGCTCGGATTCTGGGTGAGAGCGCTATTCGCAACTGCTCACGCCATCTCTCGTCCGATGCGCCAGGCAGCCGGCGCTCTGAGAAGACCCCCACGTGGAAGCGACCCGGCGGCCAGCCCGGACGTAGACCGTGTGGGCTGCGGGATAGTGAAGAGCTCCATCAAGGAGTTGTCGCGGAGCTGGGCCAGCGTGCAGAGGTCGTCCTCCAGCGCGAGCGTCAGGACCGTGCCCGGTTTCTTGGGGATTCGTTTCAGCAAGGTGCGCTCACGGACTCTTCAGGGGCCCGAGGTGGGGGGATTCTTACGCTTGGGAAGGATGACGGGCACGTAGCAGGTGTCCTTGACCACCTGCCCCCCAAGCTCCAGGCATTTCTCAGCATCCCCGATGCCTATCCACCAGCACACTCCGTTGAGGATCACCTGCCCCTTGATCGGACAGAGCCCTCTCTGATCGGGCCGCAACTGTCCAGGCTCTGGCTTGGGCAAGGGGGCCGCGCCCAACACCTCCTCCGACGAGTCCGTGGGAGCCTTCTCCTGAGGCAGCTCGGCTGCGGCCTCTCCGAGCCCAGTAGTACCCACCTCCCCGGATTCGGCTCCCGAGGACTCAGCCCGTGCGACGGATGGCGCCTGTGGCGGCTTGCCAGGCAGAGCCCTCCACACCCCGAGGGACAGGGCCAGGACCGCAGCTGCGGCCAGAGCCCGCTTGCGCCAGACGTGTCGAGGGACGGAGAGAGCAGGCTCGAGGGTGGATTCCAGTTCCTGCGCCAATTGCGCCGCGGTCCCTCCCTGCGCGGGGTCCACCGAGAGCAGGCGCAGTGCGCAGGCGCGCAGGACGGGATCCACAGTGGAGCTCTTCAGAAGCGCGGGAGGCAGCAGCACTCCCTCCAGGTGCACGGTTCCATCAGCACCGCGAGAAGGCGCTGCGGGCTCCGGATACTCTCCGATGAGCAGGTAGCAAACGGTAACGCCCAGGGCGTAGAGGTCATCGGCCGCGGTGGCACGGTAGCGAGCGGCGGCGTCTCGATAGAACCGCACCTCGAAGAGCCAGGACTCCGGGGAGCGATAGATCGGAGTGCCTGGGAACGCCATGGCCGGCGTGAGGGTGCCCGCTCCCGGGTAGAGGCCGGTACCGAAGTCCACGAGCATGGCTCGGCCATCGGAGCGGCGCACCAGGATGTTGCCCCCCTTCAGGTCCCGATGGACGGCCCCCTGCGCATGCAGGACCGCCAGTGCCTGCACCAGTTGCAGCATCCAGCGTCGCGCCTGGGATGGCTTGGGCGGCTGAAGTCGGGCCTGGTCGTACAAGGGCACGCCGTCCACCCACTGCATGACCAGGAACGGATGGGAGGTGCCGGAGGAGGAGTGCCAGCACCCCTGATCGAGCAGACGAGGGATGCTGGGGTGCTGACATCGAGCCAGCAGCTCCGCCTCCCGGGCAAAGCGAGGGTCCGCCGGATGCAGTGCCAGCTTGAGCGCCACGGGGGCGCCGTGCGCGTCGTGCGCGGGAACGGCACGGTAGACGGCGCCGTAGACGCCGCAGCCGGCCCTGGCCACTACGCGCCAAGCCCCCACCACCGTGTCGAGAGGCAGCAGCGCGGGATGCGAGGGTGAGAGGAGCTCCATACGGTTCTGGAGCCACTCTGCCAGACCCGGGCCGCTCCCGGACATGAGGTCTTGAGGCGACCACGAGTGACGGCCAGGCGCCTCTGCCAGGCTCAGGCGGCTCACTTGCCTCTTCCGGCTTCGGCTCTGCCCCCGCTCGAGGAAACTACCAGCAGGACTGGCCGGCGGCGCGCGGCGTGCGACTCACAGTGTACCCACAGACAGGCCACAGGTACGAGCTTCTGACCCATTCAGCTTCGAATATGGCGAGGCACGGACGAAGAATGGCGGAGGAGCTGTTCCGGATGATTGGCTTCTGAAAGGCGATCCGATGTGGCTCACCAACGTCATCCTGGAAGGCAAGGTCATCGAGAATGAGCGCCTGGAGCTCAAGGACAAGGACGCCCTCTATCATCTCGGCCCCAACCTGACCCTCAATGGCTGTACCCTCGTCCTCCAGGTACCGGCCAAGCGGCTCCTTCTCCCCGGACCGCGCCTCGTCAACTGTACAGTCGAGACGAAGCGGGAGTTGACCCGCAGTGGCCGTGCTTCACGCTGCTCAACCCGTATCAGCGGCGGCAAGAGCTTGCCGCCTTCGCGTGGCCAGGGGATGTCCGCATCGCAATGGACTTCTCGCGAGGCCCGGAGTCCACGGTGGCCGTGACCTACCTGGCCACAAGCCTCGCCAGGCAGTTCGACACGACCACGGATGCCATCAAGTCTGCCCTCGAGAAGCTCGGCGACGTGATCTCCTGAGCTCGAAAGCATCGACGCACACCCGGGCCAGCCGTGGCTGGAATCCCAGGTGTGCGTCGGTCAACCGCTCAGCCCGTCTTCTGGTGCGCCTGCTGCCCCCGGCCTGGCGAGCGGCAGGCTCCGTCATGGCCCCCTGGCTCAGAAGAAGCTGGCGATATCCTTCACCGGCTGCGGAGCAGCCTCGGTCTGGCTCAGCGCGCCCGTGTAGGCCCCGAACAGCAGGGAGGCAGGGTTGACGCGGCCCTTCGTGAAGGCCCCGACGACGCCCTCTGCGGCTCCCTTCCAGGTATTGAGCACCCCTTCCGCGGCGCCCTTGAAGACGCCCCCGACGCCACCCTCCGAGTTACCGATGCCCGTCAGGACATTGCTGACGCCCGGGAGGAACCACAGGTGCTTGCCCGCCTCGCCGGCGAACCACTGGAAGTTGTCCTTGTTGCTCCCGTCCGCCTTGACGTGGGTGTCATTCGTGGTGGGCAGCTGGTGCTCGCCCAGGAAGGAGTACCCCTGCTCGGCGAAGTCCTTGACCATGCCGGCCTCGGTGCCGTGCCGGGCATCGCCATCCTTGGTCAGGCCCTCGATGTTGCCGTCGCCCGTGCCGTTCTGGACCTTGTTCGACCGGTCCCCGCCATCGGCGGACTTGGCGCTGTCGATGAACTCCAGCACCTTGGCCAGCCGGTAGACGGCGTCGGGGTTCTGCTTCGCGTCCTTGATGTCGAGCTTGGGGTCGACGCCCGTCTGCTTACACAGGTCGTTCCACTTGATGTCCTTCTGGCGACCCAGCTTGGCCAGCACGGGGGTGTCCTCGACGATCTCCTTCGCCGACCGGGTGTCCCCTTCCGGCCGCTTGTCGTCGGCGCTCGGGACGAGAGACTTCTTGGGCTCGGCCTTGGCAGCGGGCTCGGCCTCGACCTGCTGCTCCTCCACCGGGGCGCCCTGAAGCTCAGGGGGCACGCCCATCATGGCCGGGTCCATCATCGGCGGGCCCATCATCGGCGGGCCCATCATGGCCGGGGGCATCATCGACGGGCCCATCATCGGGGGCATCATCGGCGGGCCCATCATGGCTGGGGGCATCATCGGCGGCATCATCGGGGGACCCATGAAGCCCGGGGGCATGCCGCCGCCCATCATGGCCGGCGGCATCATCGGCGGCATCATCGGCGGGCCCATCATCGGGGGCATCATCGGCGGGCCCATCATGGCCGGGGGCATGGCGCCGCCCATCATGGCCGGGGGCATCATCGGGGCCATCATGCCCATGGCGCCGGGCAGCATGCCGGCGACCTGGGCACCCGCGCCGGCAATTCCCGCCGCGCCACTGGCCACTCCGCCCACGACGTCACCCACGGCCGACAGCCCGCCGCCGAGCACGTCGCCCAGGCCGCCGAGGCCCTTCGGCTTGAGCTTGTCCAGCCCGCTGCCAGGCTTGAAGTTGTCGAAGCTGGCGCCGGGCTTCTTGCCGGGAACGTTGCCGTTGATGTCCGGGCGAGGCGAGGGGGTGGGCTTGGTGTCCGGCTTGCCGCTCGGCTTGCCGCTGGGCTTGCTGCTGGGGAGCGAGAGCTTGGGGATTCCTTTGCCGAGGCGCATGGACGTGACTCCTGGGGAAGACGAGGGGGGCGGGTGGTCGAGGGGGCTGCCTTTGACGGGAAGACCTCACTGCAGCGCGCGTGCCATGGCGGGAGGCCTCGGAACCGGACGTGTTTCCGGGGACTTACGCGCAGCCAGGCGCACACGCGGAGCCGGCTGTCACCAGCGGTGGCCCGGCGCGCAGGGTGAATCCACTCACCAGGGCGATGACGGTTGTCACCAGGGGCGGAGTGCTGGCGTTGGAACCACGGACGGATCAACGAGGCAACGCCGGGAGCCCGCTAGGGGGAGGCCCGGCGGCCGCGTCGCGTCGCTTTCGTTGGAGGGAGGCTCGAAGGCGCCGCGCCCGTTCCAGCCGTGACGAGTCGGAGCTCCGCGAGCACCGCGCGGACGTGATGCGAGAGGTCGCCGTGCTCCCCGGTGTCCTCGACCCAGCGCTCGAACGCGTTCTTGAAGATGGCGATCCCCGCCTCGGCGATGAGGCTGGCGGCTGGCCTGGCGACGCCACGAGCTCGCAGACTGTCGGCAATCGCCGATGCGAGCGATGAGAGCTTGATCAGCTCTCGTTCTCGAAGCTCGGCGTGCTCCGCGATGAGGGCCTGTCGCTTGCGCGCGTACGCGCGGCGCTCCTCGAACCCGGGCGTCGTGGCTTCGAGAGCGGTGGCGACGGTGTCGAGCGGCGCCATCGCCGGTGGAGCACTCTGGATGGCATCGACGATGAGCTTCTCGAGCTCCTTCGAGCCAGAGAACAGAACCTCGCGCTTGTCGTTGAAGTAGCGGAAGAAGGTCCGCTCGGTGAGCCCGGCGCGCGCGGCGATCTCTTCCACCGTGGTGCGGTCGTACCCGCGCTCCTGGAAGAGCTCCATCGCGGCGTGCCGCAGCCGTTCTTGCGCGTTGGGTTCCCAGCGGCCCATGCGCCCCAGTGTAACCGATTCCAGAAAGTTGATTGCAGGAACTGACATCAGTTGTTAGATGTGATGTCAGCTTCTGACATCAGGAGATTTCCATGCGTGTCTTCGTCACCGGTGCGTCCGGTCACATCGGTTCCGCTGTCATTCCCGAGTTGCTCTCCGCGGGGCACAAGGTCGTCGGTCTCGCCCGGTCCGACGCTTCGGCCGCCGCATTGGCGTCCGCCGGCGTCGAAGTGCGGCGCGGCAGCCTCGACGACCTCGCGGTTCTCCAAGAGGCCGCTGCCGCCGCGGACGGCGTCATCCACCTGGCGTTCAAGCACGATGTGGCCTTCACCGGCGACTACGCGGCCGCCGCGACCGCCGACCTCCGCGCTGTCGAGGCCATCGGCTCGGCGCTCGAGGGCTCCGGCAAACCGTTCGTGAATACGGCGGGCACGTTCTCGCTCGCGCATGCCGTGCGTGGTCGCGCCAGCACCGAGGAGGACGACGGCGGTGGGCCGCGCATTGCTTCGGAGAACGCCACGATCGCGCTCGGCAAGCGCGGCGTCCGGGCCTCGGTCATCCGCCTCGCGCCGACGGTGCACAGTGCGCTGGACCACCAGGGCTTCGTCCCGTCTCTCGTCGCGATGGCGCGGAGGAATGGTTTCGCCGCGTACGTGGGGGATGGGGCCAACCGCTGGCCCGCGCTGCACACGCTCGACGCGGCGCGCCTGTACCGACTGGCGTTGGAGGCAGCGCCGGCGGGCTCGCGGCTGCATGGGGTCGCGGACGAGGGGGTCCCCTTCCGGGAGATCGCTGAAGCCATCGGTCGCGGCCTCGGGCTGCGGGCCGTCAGCATCCCGGCCGAGGAGGCCGGCAAGTACCTCGGCTTCCTCGCCGCGTTCGCGCAGTTCGACAACCCCACGTCCAGTGCGCGCACGCGGGAGCTCCTTCGCTGGCAGCCGACGCACCCGGGGCTGCTCGCCGACCTGGCCGAACGGCACTACTTCGAGCCGTCACCGAAGGCTCCGTGAGCGCGGCCCACGAGCTCGAGCTCCTTGCCCGCCCTACTCCCTTGCGGCGTTCGCCGGGCCGTGGCCCGAGCACGCGCCGGCAGCTGGCTTTCAGAATTGATGACACTTTCCGCCCAAGCTCATGAGGGCCACGGGAGGAGTGTGTCGATGCTGGTGCTCATGATGGGGCAGTGCTGGCCGCCACTCCCCTCATGCCCCAAGAGCTGGAGCAGCAGGCCGCGCGGGTCGTGCAGACAGACACAGGTGGTGCGGGGTGGACAGAAGCAACCGGAGTTGGATGCGCTGCTCACCCAGGCGGCGAGACGGCTGGCGCGCGAGGCGCTGAAAGCGTCAGTGACCAGCGCGCCAGACCCGCGAGCGGCCACGGTGGCGGTGAGCTGGGAGGACGGCGCGGACCTGGTGACGACCACGGCGGCGGTGCGGGCGACAGCGCCCGAGCATGCCCTCGAGCTGCTGTAGGAGAAGAAGGCCGCGCTCGGCGGAGCGGCCTCACTGCTGGGGGTGGGCGTGGCCGTGGAAGGCACGCAGGTGGCGCTCGCGGTGCTGAAGCCTTCGCGAGAGCCGTTCAGGCCCCAGGCACTGGAGACATCCTCTGCGGCGAGCTGCTAGCCCCGCTGACGCACCCGAGCGTTCAGGTCGTCCGTCCGTCCGGCGCGGTGGAGTCGGTGCGGCTGGTGAGGCAGGCGGGGCGCTCCTTCTGTGCAGGGCTGGAGCTGCCCGCAGAGGGGGTCCACACAGTGGTGGTGAGCGCCGGCAAGGACGCGGCGCTGACGGTCGCGGGCGTGTTCCAGGTGCGCGTGGGGCCGGAGGCGCCAGCACCGTCCGAGCCTTCCACGGTAGAGGGAGCGCGGAACGAGGTCCTGTTGCGCATCAACGCCCTGCGCAAGGGCCAGGGCCTGACCGGGGTGAAGCGAGACGGGCTGCTGGAGCGGGTGGCCCAGGCCTATGCCGACCGCATGGCGCGTGAGGGCTTCTACGGCCCGCAGGCGCCGGATGGCACCACGCTGCGCGAGCGCCTGCTGGAGGGTGTCTCGGTGAGCTCTTCGGTGGCCGAGAACCTGGGGTGGGGCTCCGGGCCGCTCGCGGCGCACTTCGGCATCGAGCTGCTCTCCGAGTCGCGCCGAAACCTGCTCTCGCCGAAGCTGCGCCTGGTGGGCATCGGCCTGGCCTGGAAGCCTTCGAAGGAGGGGGGGCGCGAGGCGCTCGTCGTCGAGGTGATGGCGAGCGATTCACCCGTGCATCTCCAGGCTGGCAGCCCGGGCGAGGAGGCCTACCAGACGGTGGCGCGGCTGCGCGCGCTGCCGCGCGAGGCGAAGCGCCCTGCCCTCGTGCGCAGCCCGGTGCTGGTGTCCCTGGCGGCAGAGGTGGCCCGAAGCAATCACGCGCCTGGCGAGGTGGTCCACACCGCCCTGTACGAGCGAGCGATGAAGGTGCTCCCGGAGGCGCGCACGGTGGCCATCGAGCTCTACGAGGTGGCGGATGTGCTGAACCTGCCACGCGCCGCGGCGCAGGCGGACGCACCACCTCGCACGTGGGCGCGGCAGTGGTGCGCACCGAGGCTGGCAAGGGGGCGCCCACGTAACGGGTGGCCCTCGTCTACGCCGCCGGACCAACACCATATCGCGGATTGCCGCTCGACATGGTTTCATCAGTGGATACAACTGGATTGTTCAAGAAGAGGCACAGCCCGTCCCACAGTTTGAGCATGTGCTCAAGGGCCTTGCGAAACGCGCTGCCAGGGTCGGCTCGCTAGGCGATCGCCCACTGACAGATGCGCTCGACCAAGGGGGCCGACTGTCGTCGGACAGATACCTTCGATGAGCAGGCAGCAAGCGGTGACGTCCAGGACGTAGAGGTCATCGGCCGCAGTGGCACGGTAGCGAGCGACGGCGAGGGCGAATCCCGGATTCCCGCCACCACCACTTGCACGCCATGCTTACGGTTGATTAGCAACTTCCTCCATTCGTGCTGCACGTATGTCGCACGCGAGCGCCAGTGGCAAGGTCGTGTCAGCCAATCCGCCCCCTCCCGGCCGATGCCCGCCCACTTGCGGGCACGACGCAGCGGTCACTCCAGCTTGCCCGTCGCAAGCGGCTGCCGCAGGCCCGACAAGGGCCACTACCAAAGATTACCGCTCATCAAGCTTCTCTAGTTCGGCCTTTTTCCGCTCATCTTCCCGCTCACGAACTTCATTCCGTCGAAGGCGGGCAGCAAGCATCGCCGCCCAAGATCTAAATTGCTTCGGAAAGGTTTGTTCAGAAGCCCATCCCTCAAGCGCATGCGCCTGCTTGGCATAATGCTCAGAGACAGGACCCCAAAAAGTACCCGAGAGGAACTCAGCACTGAAAGCAGAAGCAAATGTGCTCGACGCGCCAAATCGCTCGAACATTGCCAATACCATGGGCAATGGAGCAGTAGGAACTATCATAGCCAGCACAGCTTGAGCTGGCTTGCCCTTATTCTGTGCCCACTCAAGGACAGCATCGACACCAAGTGCTTCGACTACCTCGGGCCCCAACAGCCTGACAACTCTCGGGTTGTACTCTTCTCCCACAACAGCATGCCCAAGACTTCTCATTGCCAGTTTCGAACCTACAGCAACAATGCACTCCTTGAAGACTTCAACAGCTTCATCATCAAACGCAATCCAATCATGCTTGTTTACGTTATCAAGCAGCATTGCCCCGATTTCAAAGGCACGTTTGGGCAGCGCGGCTCTCGCAACCTTGGCCCATTGGTGCGAACTGTGCCGCGGAACTCCCAGTCCTCTCTCAGTAAGTTCAAGCAGCAAATCACTATCCAACGACACCTTGCCATGAATAGCCATGCGTGCCGCATCAAGCGCAACTTCAACGCCCTCTGAACTATGCTCCAAGAGTGCACGCATAAGGACAGTCAAACCAACCTTATCAACGCGCGACGTCCATCCACCCAATTGAATTCCTGCGAGCCAACTGGGTGCAATCTGATGACGTCTGATGCGTTCACCAACATCTTCAAGAATGGCGCGACTGGGCTCAATCCCTGGAAGTGTCCGGCTACCCACCTCTACAAAAAAGCGATCACCTGAGGATAGGAGAGACAGCAAGAACTCCTGCTCCTGTGAACGTGAATGAAGATTACCCGACAGGTAGATGGAAGCGACCCATGCCGCTCGACTGTTGCCCCTCTGCCGCATGACTGAGCCCCAGAGATTTCGGCCCACATCAGCTCGGCCAAGTTCATATGCAAATGGCCCTGAGTTTTGTGCCTGCTCTGAAAGCAAGATCGAGACAACCTGATCCCCTAGGTCAGAGACGAGAACACGCCGCGCAAGTTCTGCCAAGCCAGGCCGCTGCCGGAGGCCAAACTCGGAGTGTTCATTTTCAAGGAGATCCCAACCTCCCGTAGCAAATCTGACTTCAGTCAACAAATCACTTGGTAGTTCTGCATAGAGGCGCTTTACGTCCTCCATGGCTTCGGGAGTAACTCTCTTCGCATCCCACGCGATAGCATGCTCTAGTTCTTCACGAACGATTGGCAATCCAAGCCCAACCAAACGAAGCGCATTTAGCGCCTCCACATGCAAGCCAACCCACAGCAATGAGCGGAAGTTTTGCACGATCTGCTTTGCGGCATTTCCCCTGATAGAACTATCATCATCAGCCAATGCTGCGGAGACAAAGTCGAGCGCCTCCCTTTTCGCAGCAAGCTTTTCGCCAAGAGACCGCGGCCTCCAACTTTTGCGAAGGTCTCGACCAAGAGGGGAAACAATCCCAGTCTCCCGAATCTCCAATCCCGACGCCACGGCATTAACCAGCAAGCGTCGAACTGGAACAACTCCTCTAGCAAAAAACTCCCGTGCAGTCTCGACTCGCTCTACATATGAAACCTGAGTCGGAGCGAGATGAATCAAGAATACCGCCTCAATCGATCCAGTTGCATTGTTGGCAACACCCGGTTCGGCCTCATCACATGCAAGGCGAAGCATTTGCTCAAAGGCGAAGCGGAACCAATCCGGATGCCACAGAAGTTCAAGCAGCAGATAGACGAGAGCACGGCGGACTGACACAGGGACATCGTTTATTTCAACTAACCGGCCCCATCGCTCAACCAAGGCCGCCGTACTAGATGTCGCAACCCGCGCAAGGCGGCAAACAGCACGGGCCACATGCTCATTCTCAAGCGATCGTATCTCGGCGAACGTGGGACTATCAAGAACGAGTTGCCCAACCAAGTGTTGAGCTCTTTGAACTCCCTCATCGACAAACCTATTCAGGCGTGGCGCGGCCAAGTTCAAGAGTTCGGGAGGCGCCCCTTGGAGCATACGCAGCGTAGCATCAAATGAATCACGAAGAAGAACAGTAACGAGCCAGTCTTGCAGCAACTCTGGGGTCACATAGCAGTACGGTTCCGCACGTGAAACGAATCCTCTTCTTTCTGCCTCACCGCGAACGAAATCCGCGTCGACTCGCGAAACGCCAAGCCTGCGTGCCACGTATTCAAACTGCTGTGCGACTTCGCCCGAGAAGCCGACTCTGGTGAACAGTGCCATCATCTTGAAAAGCTTGAGACTCTCATCGCCCCTGAGAACAACGCGCAAGTAATCGGAGACAAGTCGCTTTTCATCCAAGCGTTCAAGACGCTCGTTGTCAGCACTGGCTATCGCATCGGCTAGCAGCAAGGCAAGCTTGACATAGCCTCCCGTCTTCAGCGCGACCCATGCTGCTCTCTCTGGTGGCATAGACGGGTGCTTTGCGAGCAGGACTCTTTCAACCGATGGCGAATCGAGTCGTTTGACAGCGATAACAGTTGTCTCTGGCCCGTATGTCCCTTCTGTCTCGTCTTCAATATGACCAATTGAAATCAGCCGTACCCTATCGAAGACATGTCCGAATGCAGACACCAGTTCTCGCAATTCGGCATCGCGGCACTCATCGACAACGAGAATGCACTCCCAATCGCTACTTGCAGCCTGCGCGAGAAATCCCCCTGGGATGGCGTTTTTGCCGGGGGCGTAGAGAACAACAGGGAGAATCTCGGCAATGCGAAGTGCTTCCAGAACAAGCCGCGTCTTGCCTATCCCAGGAGACCCTAGAACTCGAATATTACTAGCGCGAGTCGTGCTGGGTGCTCTCAGCCACTCCATGATTTGACGCATTTGCTCGGTTCGACCGCTCGACGCTTGGAACTCGGTGTCGTGCGGGTATTCCTTCGACCATTCTATCCCAGCCTTCATGCTTCCGAATGCGTCGGCCGAACCTGTCAGAGCAGCGACCAATCGAGCGATACTTGGATAACGCCGTGCGTGTTCCTCCAAGCTTGACTGACCTACAAAAACCGCACGTTCTGTCTTCGCAACCTTCTTGAGGTCTTCTCTAACGCGAACTTGTCCACTGGCTGTATTGGGCTGTTGCGCTACAAGAATGTAACTACCGTTGATTTTCAGCGCCTTCTGGACAGCCGACTTCTTAATTTCTCTTCTGATTTGCTCAAGTGTAGGTGCACGCTTTTCAGCCTTAAGTTGCCAGATAGCTACTCCTTCCGGAATCAACTTGGATGCTCGCGACGAAGAAGGAGGAACAGAGGTGCAGAAGTAAGTTGTAACTGCATCTGCTCCTTGGTCGGCAGCCTTCATTTCATCGCCGAAAGTCGCCTCTCCACTCGTGAATGATGTGTCATTTCTCTCACACCTGATCAGCGCCTTCACGAACTCCTTGAATTGCTCTTCAGGTAAATTGGCAATATCAGCGGCTCGCACCATAAACGGAACCCGATAGGCAGCCTTCTGTAACCCTCCACCTTGAGAAGCAGACCTCACTGCACCACGCTGATTTGCCGCCTGTATATCTCCGCGACTCCTCCTTCTCGAACGCGGCTTTGCCTTGCCGATGGCTCTCTTGGCAGTCTTCTTGGCGGCTTTGGCAGTCTTCTTGGCGGCTTTCGTCGCAGTCTTCTTCGTCGTCACGGCTGTTCCCGACTTCTCGCTGGCTGCTAGCTCAGTTAACGTACTAGCCATCAATGACTTTGTCGGCTCTCTAATGGTCAGGAATTCCGCAATTCAGACCTTCGCCTGATGTTTGCGCCCCACTCATCATTAGAGTGAACAATGCACACCAAGGTATATTCATTTTGCTCGAACAAATTGGACCGACTCCTGTCACTATGCCTGCTCGCCCCACCAGAAATTCCCTCCCCTCACAGTGGCTGTGTCTCTTTGAGAGCTGCGGCCGCCTCGCTCGTCACTTCATCTTTGCTGGCCTTCGAGAGCTCCAGGCTCCGCAGAACGAGCGCCTTCAAAGCCCAGATTTGCGCGATGTTATCGATGTAGACGCGTGAGACCCCAAACGTGGAGGGAGCCTCTTCAATCACGAAACCGGAAACGAGCTGCTTTGCTTCCTCTGCAGGCACCCATGTAACGATGCTCTTGCGCCTAGCGTTGCTGAAGAAGCGCAAGAACCACTTGGTGGGCTTGCGGTAGGAGATATTGAAGTAGCCCGTCGTGTCCCTGTAGAGGATCTCTTCCGGGTTGGTGCCCCCTTTGCCGCAGATGTCCCGAATGAGGCCGAAGAAGTCGAGTTCCTCCTGAGTCGTCTCGATGGCCATGCGCTGCTTCTCTTCAGCAGGAGTCGCTTTTGCATCCTCGAACGGTTTTGCTGATTCGAGCTTGATGACGTTCTGGGGCAGTTCCCCCGATGTCTCGGTTGTCTCGCGTAGGCGCTGGATGCGCTCCTTGAGCTTGTCGAGAAAGTCGTCGCCCATGACACGGAGCAGAGCGGGTTCGATCGCTTCCTTCGCGACCTCGCCGAGCCGGGTCATCACCGCGCCCGTCCGCTTTCCTTTGTAGACCTCCTCCGTCAACCACCGCATGAAGCCCTCGTTCTCGGCAGGAGCCTTCAGGGCCGCCGCGAGCCTGTCGATCATCGCCTGGCGGTAGCGGCTGTTCTCCGCATCCGTCACCAGGGTCTCGGCATTGAAGGAATCCCGGCTGAACTTTGAGAGGAACTTCGCCACTTTGGACCAGTCGGTCTTGGTGTCCTCCAGAGAGAAGCTGAAGAAGGGTTCGCGATCCATCTGGTTCGGGTTTTCGAGATCACCGAAGAAGAGGTAGTGACACCCATCCGTAATTATCCCGAAATGGAGATCCGCCATCTGCGCGATGTACCGGGCCAGTTGTTGCGACTTGGCCATCAGGTCCGTGCCGAGTGGCTTCGTCTCGATCACCATCAAAGGCTTGGTGCCTGCCTGATCGAAGATGGCGAAGTCCATCCGGTCCTGCAGGCGCTTCCCATCTCCCTGGGTGAACTCCGCCGCGTATTCGAGGCGAACTTCCTTGGGAGTATTGGGGTCGTAGCCAAGCAACCTGATGAAGGGGACCACCAGCGCCATCTTGGCGGTCTCTTCGTTGGTGATGTACTCCCGGTTCTCGTTGAATCGCTTGACCAGATCGAGCAACTGGTTGGCTTCCATTCTATACCTCCATAGGAACCTTGGGAGGTCCCCCCATTGAGCTGCTTGAGCTTACACCAGAAAGCGCGGGACCTCGCGTGCTCGGACACGAGTTCACCGCCACCGAGCGAGCAGACCGAGGCCTCGACAGAACCTCTCGGGTGGAGAGATGGCTTGGAGGATCACGAAGTATATGCGGATAGAAGTCAGTGAGCCCTGGTAAACCGGGGAACCCAGGCCGCTCGCGCTTGGAAGCGGATTGACCCATCCACGGAGGGGTACATGGGGCTGCTGGACAAGATGATCGGCCATGCCGACGTCAACGCGAAGTCGTCCTACAACCTGGAGCGATTCCTGAGCGAGGGCGAGACGGTGCTGGCCGTGTTCCGCTTCGCTCGTGACGAGATCGCCGTGACGACCAACGGCATCTTCACCGTCGACGTCCAGGGCATCTTCGGCGGGAAGAAGGAGTACAAGTACTTCCCCCTCAAGGGCGTGAAGTACGTCGCCTACGAGAGCGCCGGCACCTTCGATACCGACGCCGACATCAAGATCGGTGTCGATGGCAACACCGAGCTCGTCAACAACGTCGCGGTCAACAAGCCGCTGTCCTTCAAGATCCCCAAGTCCCAGGCGGCCGAGGGCGAGCGCTTCTTCAAGCTGCTGAAGGCTGCCCTGGACGCCTGAGCGCACAGGTTGAGTCATTCCGAGCAACTTCTTGCACCTGGAGGGAGGCGCCTGTGCCCAGGCAACTGCCCTGCCAGGGAGGAGCCCTGTGAGCGGACCGGTTCCCAACTGGTATGACAAGCAGACCAGTACGGACAAGTTGCGCCCGGCACGAGGGCGGACCGGACGCGGGGGCAGACTCGAGCGCTCTGCCCGTTTCAGGTGGCGCAGCCCTGGCAGACGTCGCGAAAGGACTTCTTCGAGCCTGCTCAGGGCCGCACGGAGCGCAGCAGCGCGTTGCCCGAGTCCGCCACGTAGAGCGTTCCGTCCGGCCCCACCGCCAGTCCCGCCGGCAGGACGAAGTCCGCGTTCTGCCCATCCCCGTCCCGAGCGCCGAACCGTCCCGAGCCCGCCAGCGTCGTCACCTCGCGGGCCTTGCCGTCGGACCGGAAGAGGATGCGCCGGATGCGGTAGTTGCCAGGGTCCGCCACCGCCAGCGAGCCATCCTCCAGCAGCGCGATGCCCAGGTACGGCAGCATCTGCGACGTGGCCGGCGCGCCATCCGCGTACCCCGGCGTGGTGCCCGCCACCGTGGAGACGATGCCGTTCTTCAGCTCCACCACGCGCGCCATGCCCGTCTCCACGATGTAGAGCGTGCCGTCCGTCTTCGACACCAGCGCCGACGGCCGGTAGAGCCACTTGTCCGCCTGCAGCGTCGTCACCGGGTTGCCCGGCGCCACCAGATCGATCCGGCGGATGAGGCCGTTGGTCATGTCCGCCACCAGCAACGCTCCGTCCGGCGCGATCGTCAGACCCGCGGGCTGGTTGAAGCGCGCGCTCGTGGCGAGCCCGTCCGACGAGCCCGCCTGCCCCAGCGCCCCGGCGAACACCGTCGCCGTGCCATCCCAGCTGATGCGGCGGATGCAGTGCTGGTCCGTGTCCGAGACATAGATGTTGCCCGAGGCATCGACGGCGGCTCCCATCGGACCGTCGAGCCCCGTCAGCACCGTCTGGATGTCTCCCATGGAGGACACGCGCTTGACCGAGTCCGAGAGCGCGTCCGCCACCACCCACCCGCCGTCAGGCAGAACCGCCACGGCGACCGGCGCGCCGAGCTGCCCCAGGCCCGCGGGCCCGTCGATGCCGCCCTTCAGCCCCGCCTGGCCGGCCACCGTCTGCACGCGGCTCGCGAAGGGCCCCTGCGGCACCGGAGGCCTCGGCGGGGGGAACTGCACCAGGTTGGAAGGCACGGAGCGCCCCAGCGCCCGGTAGAGGACGTTGGCCACGATGCGCGCGGCGCGTGGATCCGCGGCCTGCGCGTCCGACAGCGTGTGCACGAAGTCGATGCCGCCCGAGGAGAAGACCCACGCATCGCCCTGCTTGCGCAGCACCATCTGCCCGATGCCGAACGCACCCTGCAGCGAGAGGCCAGGAGACTCGGCCAGCACCTGCAGCCCCTGCGGCGACTGGCCGTTGTTGACGATCTCGTCCAGCTCGTAGCCGTTGGCCATCCAGATGGTGTCGCCCGCGCGGAAGCCCGTGCCCGCCATGGCCCAGTGGTTCGGGTCGGTGATGACCAGCGGGAACGAGAACTGGTGCCAGCGGCTGTTGAACATCACGCCGAAGAGCTTGTTCTCCGGCCGCGACACCGGCGCATCGCGGAACTTCACCGTCCGCAGCGGGCTCTGCGCCCCCACCGGATCGCGCACATCGCCCTTGTAGCAGGTGACGATGCGGCGGGGCCGGCCGTCCTTGGCCGGATCCAGGCGCACCTGCCAGTAGGCCTGGTTGGCGCCCAGGTTGATCAGCGAGCGGCCCTCCGCCACAGCCCGGTCCACCCGGTCGCGGATCGTCCCGGTCCAGTACTCGTCATGGCCCGACATGAAGATGGCCTTCGCGCCGCTGAAGAAGTCCCGCGCGTCGACGTCCTCGTTCGTGGCGTAGCCCACGTCCAGCCCCTGCGCCTCCAGCCACGTGACCAGGCTGAGATCGTCCATCAGCAGATGTCCGGCGCCATGGCCTCGGTAGTAGGGACGGTCATAGGAGGACTGGAACGCCCGGCTCACGCCGTACTTGCGCTTCATCACTCCGAGCTTGTCGTCATAGAGGCTCGTGCCTCCCCACACGTTGTACGCGGCCCACGTGGCCGTGGGGATGATCGCCACCACCTCCGAGCGCGGCCTGGCGTCACGCACGAAGAAGGGCACGTACCGCTCGTAGCCGTCCTCGCGCACCAGCTTCACCAGGTAGACGCCGCGCACCCAGTCGGCCTTCGTCTCGATCTCGATGGTGGGCGCCCACTGGCAGGCCACCACGCCCGTGCTCTCGTCGATGGGGCACTCCGGCTGACGCGGCGCCCGGAGCGGGCCTCCACGGGCCAGCTCCCGAGCGCCCTTACCGCCGTAGTGGCCCAGCCGGTACACGTACCAGCGGAAGTTGCGCGCCTCGGGCACGTTGACCGCCACTGGGACGCGCTGCCCCTGCGTCACCGTGGCCACGAGCGGATAGCCCTCGATCTCCCTGCCATTGGCACCGCGCCGGATGCGCCAGTCCTCGGTCCCCGAGCGCTGGTTCTCCTTGCGCACGGCGTCGGCGTCGGGCTCGGGCAGGGGCTGCTCCGGCGTGCCGCCATCCGGCTTCGGGGGAGGGTTCTCGGTTCCCCCATCTCCCGACTCCGGAGGCAGACCCGCGTCCGGATCGCCCGAGAGGGGCGGCGTCTCGCTCTTGCCTTCGGAGGGAGGCGGCCGGCTGGTGCGGTCCTGGCAGCCCGCAAGCCCCAGCAGGCACAGCACGATGATTCCCAGTCCCCAGCACCGCCTTGCCTGCCCCATTCCGCCCTCCGCCGGTCGACGAGTTCCGACGGTAAGCACGTGCCACGGGATCGGAAGCGCCGTGTCATGGAAAGCCCCCAGCGCTCAACACTCCACCCCCTCGTTCCGTCAGGAGATGGAGACGCGGCTACCCAGAAGGGGCACTGCCGTCACGCGCCGAGGAACTCGCGGTGCAGGCGAGCGGTGAGGGGCTTCAGGTACGCCTTGTCCACCAGCAGGGAGAGCTGGAGCGGCGAGGTGTGGACCGCATGCACCCGAGCCCCCAGCTCCTCCGCGGCCAGCAGGGCCCGGCGCAGGTACGCCCAGTCCGCGTTGATGCCCGCCCCCACGCAGGTGACGGTGCCCACCTGTTCCTGGAGCGACACATCCTGGCCGAAGCGCGTGGCCAGATCCTGCCTCACCGCCTCCAGCCCGTGGATGTCCTGCAGCGGCACCGCCAGGTAGCTCCTCGGCTCCCGCCCGAGCAGCCCGTCGAAGCTCAGCGCCCTGCCCCGCACGCCTCGGGCGTCCAGGAACTCCAGCAGCTCCGGCAGCCGCACCCGCTCCGAGGACGCCGACAGCACCGCCATCTCCTGCTCCGCCGTCACACCCTTGACGCGCGTGTCGGAGGGGACCGTCAGCTCCTGAACGGCCGTGCCCGTGCCCTGCGCATGCGCGGTGCGCGCGAGGATGACGATGCCCTTGGCCTTGGCGAACTCCACCGCCTGGGCGTTGAGCACCTTGGCGCCCGCGCTGGCCAGCTCCTGCATCTCGTCATAGGAGAGCGTCTCCAGCTTGCGCGCGTCCGGCACCACCCGCGGGTCCGCGGAGAAGATGCCGTCCACGTCGGAGTAGATCTCACACGCCTCCGCCTCGAGCGCCGCGGCCAGCGCCACCGCCGTGGTGTCCGAGCCGCCACGCCCCAGCGTCGTCACCTCCTTCTTATAGGAGACGCCCTGGTAGCCGGCGACGATGACGACCTTGCCCCGGTCCAGCTCCTCGAAGACGCGGAAGGGGCGCACCTCGACGATGCGGGCTTGCGAGTGCGTGTCATTGGTGATGATGCCGCTCTGGCTGCCGGTGAAGCTGATGGCCGGCACGCCCTGCTCCTGGAGCGCCATGGAGAGCAGCGCCATGGAGATGCGCTCGCCGCACGTCAGCAGCATGTCCAGCTCGCGCCGGGGCGGATCGGGCGACACCTGCTTGGCCAGCGAGAGCAGCTCGTCCGTGGTGTCTCCCATGGCGGAGACCACGACGACCACCTGGTAGCCCGCCTCGCGCCTGGCCTTCACGCGCTGGGCGACCTTGCGAATCTTCTCCACATCGGCGACCGAGGAGCCGCCGTACTTCTGGACCACGATGGGCATAAACGCCTCGTAACTCAGGTTGGGTGCGTCCGGAAAACCACACCATGAGTCCTTCATGCAGGACGCTGGCCAACCGGACACGCGGGGTTGTCAGGTGAGCGGTCGCCTCCTTGACAGCTCGATCCCCCCCTTTATATTCGCGCGCCGATTCCCAGGCCGTCAGAGGGAGCTGTCCTCCCACGGCCGGCGGCCTTTGGTCGAAGACTTCCGGGCTGGAGGCTTCCCATGGCGATGATCGAGGTCCAGAACCTCACGAAGAAGTACCGGGAGCGGAGCGCCATCGAGGGCCTCTCCTTCAGCGTCAACGAGGGGGAGATCCTCGGCTTCCTGGGCCCCAACGGGGCGGGCAAGTCCACGACGATGAAGATCCTCACCGGGTTCCTGCCCCCGTCCTCGGGCACGGCGAAGGTGGCGGGCTTCGACGTCTTCGAGCAGCCGCTGGAGGTGAAGCGGCGCATCGGGTACCTGCCAGAGACGCCGCCGCTCTACCCGGAGATGACGGTGCGCGGCTACCTGAAGTTCGTCGCCTCGCTCAAGCGGCTGCCGGGGCGCGGGCTCAAGGCAGAGGTGGACCGGGTGGCCGGGCTCACCGGGGTGGCGGACGTCATGGACCGCGTCATCCAGAACCTCTCCAAGGGCTTCAAGCAGCGCGTGGGCATCGCGCAGGCCCTGCTGGGCGCGCCGCCGGTGCTCATCCTCGACGAGCCCACCGAGGGGTTGGACCCTTCTCAGCGCGCCGACGTGCGCGGCCTCATCAAGGGGCTGGCCGGCAAGCACACCCTCATCCTCTCCACGCACATCCTGCCGGAGGTGACGATGACGTGTGAGAAGGTGCTCATCATCAACCAGGGGAAGATGGTCGCCTACGACGAGATCCGGAAGCTGGCCTCGGTGCACGGCCAGTCCGAGAACGTCTCGCTCGAGGAGATCTTCATCAAGCTGACGGCCGCCTGAGCCGCCCTCCCCCACGACTTCCCGAGAGGACTCCACATGCGCACCGCGCTGGCGATCGCCCGCAAGGAGCTGTCCATCTACTTCACCACCCCGTGGGCCTACGCGGTCTTCACGGCGATGGTGGGCATCTCGTCGTTCTTCTTCATGGGCCTGCTGCAGACGTTCAAGGACGTGCAGGAGATGGCCCAGGCGTTCGGCTGGGGGCAGATGCCGCCGGACACCGTGGCCTACCGCAACCTCACGGACGGCGTCGTCGTGCAATTGTGGGGCGTCATCCTCATCGTCACACTCTTCGTGGCACCGTTCCTCTCCATGCGGCTGTTCGCCGAGGAGAAGCGCAACAAGACGTTCGAGCTGCTGATGACCACGCCGGTGAGCCCGCTGGAGCTGGTGCTGGGCAAGTACCTGGGCGGGCTGGGCATCATCGGCGCGACGCTGGGGCTGACGATCGTCTTCCCGCTCATGCTGTCTGCGTTCGGGTCCAGCGCCTCCGGCACGGTGCTGGAGTGGCCCACGGTGCTGCTGGGCTACGGCGCGGTGCTGCTGTGGGGCGCCACGTGCATGGCGGTGGGGATGTTCATCTCCTCGCTCACCGAGAGCCAGATGGTGGCCGCGCTGCTCACCTTCGCGGTGATGCTGCCGTGGATGCTGCTGCGCGGGCTGGCGCAGAGCGCGGAGGAGCCCGTGCGCTCCTTCATCAACTACCTGGCCTTCGACGCGCAGCTGTCCAACCTGCTCAAGGGCGTGCTGGACCTGAAGGCGCTGGTGTTCTTCTTCTCCGTCATCCTCTTCTCGCTGCTGCTCACCCACCGCACGGTGGAAGCACAGCGCTGGGCCTAGCCCCTCCGCGAGGAACCCATGAGAACCTCCTCCGTCGGAAAGATCCTCGGCGCGCTCGGGCTGATGTTCCTGCTGTCCAGCCCGTTCACCCTCTTCTTCACCTCGGGCTCGGTGGCGCTCACGGCCGCCAAGGCGGTGGCCGGGCTGGTGCTGCTGGGCGTGTACTTCGCCACCCATTTCCAGCAGTTCGGCCAAGTCGCCACGCGCCGCTCCAGCTTCTTCTTCGGCACCTCGGTGCTGCTGGGCGTGGTGACGCTGGGCGGGCTGGTGGCCGTCAACTACATCGCCTTCAAGAAGAACAAGAGCTGGGATCTGACGAGGGCGAAGCTCTTCACCCTGGCGCCGCAGACGAGCACCACGCTCGGCGGCCTGAAGGAGAAGGTGCACGCCCTGGCCTTCCTGCCGCCCAGCCACCCCTACTACGACACCGTGGAGCAGCTGTTCCGCCTCTATCAGGCCGAGGCCCCCGAGAAGTTCGGCTACGCCTTCAAGGATCCGCAGCGGAACCCGGACCTGGCGGCGAAGTACCAGCTCAAGGAGGGTCAGGCGACGGTGGTGCTCGTGCGCGGCGAGGGCGCCAGCGCGTCCCACACCACGCTCAACACCATCTCCGAGCAGGAGCTGACCAACGCCCTCATCAAGCTCAACGCGGTGGGCACCCAGAAGGTCTACTTCCTCACCGGACACGGCGAGTGGCCGCTGGAGTCCGAGCCCCCCGCCCCCGGTCAGCCGAGCGACAGCCTCTCGGAGCTCCGCAAGCAGCTGCTCCAGGAGGGCTACACCGCCGACGAGCTGAACCTGGCCGGCCAGAAGGAGGTGCCGAGAGACGCCGCGCTGGTGATCATCGCCGGGGCGAAGACGCCCTACACGCCGCCGGAGGTGGAGGCGCTGCGCCAGTACCTGGCGGCGGGCGGGAGGATGCTCTACTTCGCGGAGGCCAGCGTCGAGCCGAAGCTGGACACGCTCCTGGCCGAGTACGGCGTGGAGGTGGACAAGGGCATCGCCGCGGACCCGCAGTTCAACAGCGGCAACCCCTATGTCCTCGTCTCCATGTTCTACGGCGAGCACGAGCTGACGCGGCCGCTGCGCCAGCGCAAGCTCAACCTCGAGTTCCCCACGGCGCGCAGCCTCACGGTGCTCCGCCAGGGCATGGCCCCGGGGGTGACGGCCCAGGCCGTGGTGCTCACCTCGCCCTTTGCGTGGGTAGAGACGACGCCGGATGCGGACGCCACGCCCTCGGATGGAGAGAAGTCCGGCCAGCTCACCCTGGTGGCCGCCGCCATGCGGGACACGAAGAGCGCCCAGGACAAGCGCTTCGACGAGGCGCGCGTGGTGGTGGTGGGTGACTCGGAGATCCTCCTGGATCCCAACTGGGGCCACGAGGCCAACCGCAACCTGGTGCTCAACGCCCTGGGCTGGGCGACGAACCAGGTGGAGAAGATCACCATCCGCCCGCCGGACCGGGAGGTCTCCACGCTGGAGATCGATCGGGACATGCTGGACAACATCCGCTTCGTGTCCACGGACCTGCTGCCCCTGTCCCTCCTGGGCGTGGGGCTGGCCATCTGGCTGTCGAGGCGAAACAAGTGAAGCAGACCGAAAAGAGCCTGATCACCCTGCTCGCCGTCACCCTCGCCGCGGGAGGGCTCGGCCTGTACGCGTACTTCGGCGTGAAGAAGCCGGAGGAGGCGCAGGTCCAGCGCAAGGAGCAGTCCGAGAAGATCTTCGCCACGAGCACGCCGGACGAGAAGCCCGGGAGCGCCAGCACCGCGGCGCCCGTCTTCACGCAGCTCACCGTGCAGGCCCAAGGCGTCACCGCGACGCTGGAGCGCCAGGGAGACACCTGGCGCCTGACCTCGCCCGTGTCGGGCAAGGCGGACAAGTGGGTCGTGGACAACATCACCCAGCAGCTCCAGTCCGCGAAGTTCAAGGCCACCGTCGAGGAGGCTCCCACCGACGCGGACCTGGAGAAGTACGGCCTCAAGACGCCCGTCTTCTCGGTGACGGCGAAGGCCTACGTCCCGGATGCCTCCGGCGGCGGCAAGGACGACCCGGCCCGCCAGCGCACGGTGACGCTGCATGGAGGCATCGAGAACACCTTCGACGGCTCCGTGTACGTGCGGCGCGATGGGGACCCGCGCGTGTACTCGGCGGACGGCTCGGTGCGCTACGCGCTGGAGAAGGACCTTTACGCGCTGCGTGACAAGGAGGTTCTCGGCCTCGACGAGGCCTCGCTGAAGGCCGTGGAGGTGACGGCGAAGGCGAACAGCTATGCGCTGGAGCGCGGGGCGGACGGGGCCTGGCGGCTGACGAAGCCCACGGCGGTGGCGGCGGACGCGGACCGCCTGAAGCTGATGCTCCAGTCGCTGCGCGAGCAGCGGGCGCTCTCCTTCCCCACGGACTCGCCGGCGGAGCGCACGAGGCTGGGCCTGGACAAGCCCGTGGCGGATGCGCGCTTCACGCTCAAGGAGGGCGAGCCGGTGCGCGTGCGGCTCTCCCAGGCGAAAGAGGGAGCGGCCACGAAGACGTACGCGCTGCGCGAGCAGGGCTCGGAGGCGACGCTCGCGGAGGTGCCCGAGGCCGCGCTCACCGCGCTGGACGTGGGGCTGCCGGAGCTGCGGACCAAGCTGCTGCTGACCTTCAAGCGCGAGGACGTGAAGCGCCTCGTCTTCCACGCGGGCGCGGGTGGCGCTCCCCTCACGCTGGCCAACACGAAGCCGGACTCGAACGCCCTGGACGGCTGGCAGGTGGAGTCTCCCAAGGCGGGCAAGGCCCAGTCGGTGAAGGTGGCCTCGCTGCTCAACACCCTGGGCAACCTGAAGGCTTCCACCCTCGGAGAAGCCAACCCGAGGAAGTGGGAGCAGTACGGCATCACCGACACCTCTCGCGGCGTGTCGCTGCAGGACGCGAGCGGCAAGGAGCTGGCGCGGCTGTGGATCGGCTCGGCGGTGCCCGGCAAGGAAGGCTCCGTCTACGTCCGGGGCTCCAGCAACCAGGTGGCAGAGGTGGAGCAGGTCCGCCTCTCCAATCTCCCCGAGCGTCCCGAGGACGTGCTGGAGGGCTCCTCCCCCGCTGCCACGGATGGTGGCAGCGCCTCGGATGGCGGAGCTCCCCTGGCTCAGCCCTGACTTCTCGCGCCGCGCTCAGAACCAGCGCAGCGTGCGATCCACCAGTACTTCGCTCTCCTTCCCCGCGGCGTCCGGCTTCGCGCCAGTGCCCGCGCAGGCATCCGCGCGAGGCGGGCCGCTCGAGGCCTGGGCAGAGGAGACGGCAGGGAGCACCCACCCGGCGAGCAGGAGCACCAGGAGGAGCGGACGACCCAGGGGGCGAAGGGAGCGCGAGTCACGCCTCGCAGCTCAAGGCATTCCGAAACAGTGCTTGCCCCCTGGAGGGAGGCGCCTGAGCCAAGGGAACGGCCTGGACAGGGAGACGCCCTGGGAGCGAACCGAGCCCCAACTGGTATGACAAGCAGACCAGTTCGGACTGGTTCCGCCCGGCACGAGGGCGGACCGGACGCGGGGGCGGACTCGGGCCCTCTGCCCGTTTCAGGTGGCGCAGCATCTGACGGGGATGGGCCGGCGCGCTCGCGCTCGTCAAGGTGTTAGGACGCCGACACCCGGCCGACTCCACGAGAGCGCACCTCCTTTCGGTAACAACCGTCGATCAAATGCAACTTGATTGCATCTGGATCACTATGGCATCTATTGGCCCGTCCTCCACATCGGAGTGAAGACACCGGGCGACAGGTGCGCCCGAGGACCGACGAGCCATGAGCCGAATCGTCTGGAGTGTGGGAGGTACCGGTCTGCTTGCGGCAGGAGCCCTTTCGCTCTGGCTGCGTCAGCCCGTCGAGCTGGCTCGGGACGAGTTCCCCGCCGAGCCCCTCCCCACCGCGGAGCCTCGAGCGCCTGGCCCCACCTCCGGCGCGGCCGCCCTCGCCGCCTCCCCCACGCCAGAGAGCAAGGCGCCCTCCTCTCCCAGGCGGACCACGAGCCCGCGTCCTGCGCCGGCCGCTCCGCCGCTGCCCTCCTCGCCAATGCAGGCCTCCGCGGTCGAGGACGCCCCCAGTCAGGCCACGCGGCTGCGCCACCGCATCGTCCAGGCGCTACGTGGCCAGTACCCCACGCCGCTGGCACGCCGGGATGCCGTCCTGGCCGAGTTCCTCTCCTCGGGCGAGAGCCAGGAGCCCTGGACGCAGCAGGCCCGCGAGGCGCTGGAGCGCTGGCGCGAGCAGATCAGCGCCTCCGTCCTGCCCGTCCGTGCCGGGCCCTCCTCCTGCTACGCCGCCGGCTGCCTGGAGCGGGTGACGTTTCCTGACTCCGAGTCCTACGCGGAGGCCCAGCGGCGGGTGCCTCATCTCCAGCTCGGAGACGTCGGGCCACACATGCAGCTCCCCCCCGAGTACCTGCCCTCGGGCGAGGTCGTCGTGTCCTGGGCCGTGCTGCGCCCCGAGGCCTTCTGAGCGCTCGCGTCCTTCCCGCGCCTGTCCCCCCCGTAGTGCCCAAGGAGTGTCACCATGAAGATGGAGTCGCTGTTCAAGAAGGCCCTGCTCGCTTCCAGCCTCTCGCTGCTGCTCGTCGGCTGCGGCCAGACGATCGAGGCCTCCGAGGAGCCGGTGCTTGCCGAGGAGGAGTCCGCCGTCCAGGCCCTCAACACGTGCGAGGGCCCGGACGAGGAGGTCGTCGAGCACGCGTGCTACCACGGGGACTTCGGCCCGTTCACGGCCGTCACGGCGGCTTCGCTCGGCAGCACCACCTTCCCCAACGTCAACCTGCCACACACCGCGTACAACATCACCCTGCCGACCCAGGGCTGGATCTACGCCGGCGCGGTCACGTACCGGCCCGCCGAGTCGGGTGAGTACGCCTTCCTGCTCTCTCGCCGGCGCGGCCTGAAGATCTACGACGGGACCACTGTCGTCTCGAAGGAGTGCTCGTACCTCATCGATGAGGCCGCCTGCGGCAGCCTGCGTCGGATGGTGACGGCGGACCTGGAGGCGGGGAAGGTCTACCGCCTCGAGTTCCAGGCCGTGTTCCCGCAGAACGCCTCCTTCACCCTCGTCATCGAGGAGGCGGGAGAGCACGACCACGAGGAGTAGTCGCTGCTGAACGCCGCCGGGTGGAGCCCACGGGTTTCCTCCAAGGTCCGTGGGCTTCCCCGGCGGTTCCCCTCCTCCCTTGCTCCGGGTTCCTGCCCATGCGCCCTTCCCAGCGTCCCCTCGTCCTCGCCGCGTGCTGCGCGCTCCTCACCGCCTGTGGTGCGTCCGAGCTCCCTCCCTCCGAAGAGCCGCCCGCGCAGCTGGAGGATCCCTGCGCTCCCCACGGCCACATCCACCGCGAGCCCACCGGTGACTGGTGTCACTGCGACCGCGGCTACCGGGCGCCCGAGCAGCAGCTGGTGTGCGAGGTGGACCCTGACTACAAGCCTCGGGAGGGCTTCGACTTCGGGGATGACGGCGTCCACGCCTGCTGGCACGTGGACAACGGCCCCTACGCCACGGTGACGGCCTCCGAGAGCCGCATGCCGCGAGCGGACGCCTTCCACACGCTCTACACGGTGAACCTGCGGCCGGTGGAGGGCGGCCAGTACACCGGCACCTTCCAGTTCAAGGCCTTCGGCACCGGGGACTTCATCGTCTACCTGAGCCAGAACGTGCCCTTCGCCGTGCGCGAGGGCGAGCGGGTGGTGGCATCCGTCGCGGAGAAGCCCACCACGGCCTGCTCCGGCCTCCAGCACATGATCGGCCTCGAGCTGACCGAGCGCGTCGTCTACACCTTCACGCTCGGCCCCACCTCCCTGGAGCAGCTCCGGATGGTGACCGAGTACTTCCCGTGACGCGCTCGAGGGCCCTGGCTCTCGCGCGTCGCACGCCCTGCCTCACCGCAGCACCCCGTGGAGGACGACGGCGCTCATGGCGAGCGCCGTGCTTCCACGGCTCACCGAAAGGGACATGACATGAAGATGAAGACGCGGAACAGCTGGGCCGCCGCACTGGGCCTCGCCCTGGCGGCCTGTGGCCCCATCGAGTCCATGGAGGAGACCCAGGCCCCCGCTCAGGAGGAGCAGGGCCTGATGGAGGCCGGCTGCACGGCGCTGGGCCCCGTGGTCATCGGCCACGCATGCGGGCACATCAACAACGGCCCCTATGCCTCGGTCACGGCGACCAGCTCAAGCACGGATCCCAGCATGCCGGGCATCAACACCACGCACACGGCCTACACCGTGACGCTGCCGGGCTCGGGCAGCTCCTATACCGGCACCGTGAAGTTCGTGCCGAACCGCACCAACTCGGCGTGGGCCTTCTTCGTCTCCTCCAACATCACCGTGGTGCTCAAGGACGCGTCGGGCAACACGGTGACGCAGGCCTTCTCGGCGCCGCAGGCCATCAGCCAGTCGGGCTGCGGCCTGAGCCAGGTGGTCGTCTACAACAACCTCACCAAGGATGCGACGTACAGGCTGACGCTGGGGCCCTCCACCTCGAGCACGGTGCAGGTCATCCCGGAGCGCGTGGAGGACAACCGCGTCTATTACTTCCAGGACGCGGACGGTGACGGCTACGGCAACACCAACGTCTTCTCGCTGACCGCGTGCACGCCGCCCACCGGATACGTGCTCGACGACACCGACTGCAACGACTCCAACCCCGCCATCCACACGGGCTGCTAGCCCGCGCGAAGCCCCGCTCCATCGGGCTTCCTTCCGGGGCGTCCTTCCACCGAGGGGCGCCCCGGTCCTTCACCCTGGTTCCCCCTCGAGGTCCTGGAATGCGCCGTCTCCCTCTTGCCCTCCTGCTCATCGCGGCCTGCTCGCTGCCACTCATCCCCGGCTGCGGCGACGATGACACCTCCCCCCAGCCTCCGAGCCAGCCCGCGCCCGATGGAGGTACCCCGGATGGTGGAGGCACTGGAACGCCGGACGCCGGGCCCGACGCGGGAGCGGGCGACACCACGGCTCCCAGCGTGATCTCCTCCAGCCCCGCCGAGGGCACCACGGGCCTCTACCCCGTCGAGGTGTACTACCGGACCACCGGGCAGGCAGGGCTGTCCGAGCGCAAGGTCTTCACCGTGGAGTTCAGCGAGCCCATGGACACCTCCGTCATCCAGGCCACGCTGTTGAACCTGACGGACAGCACGGCCACGCCGCGTTCCGTTCAGGGCACCTGGGCCGCGGACGGGCGGAAGCTGACCCTCGTCGCGCTCCAGCCCGATGAGGGCGGCCCCGTGCTCGAGGAGGACAGCTCCTACGCCCTGGACCTGAAGGGCTTCCGGGATCCATCGGGCAACCCGCTCGATGCGACCCATCCCGGGCTGGGAGATGGCCGGCTCGACTTCAAGACGGGCGCCAACGATCCGCTGCTCAACCATGCCTGCGGGCACACGCTCGTCGACACCGTGCTGCCCGTGAGCGCGTCCGCGACTCCCACGGGGACGGTGCCTCGCACGGATCAGACGCACAAGCTCTATGAGGTGACGATGCCGCAGGAGGGCAGCGGGTACTCCGGCTACACCCGCCTGCGGCTGGCGCCCGAGACCGCCTATGTGCTCTTCCTCGACCACGAGGTCTCCGTGGCCCTGAGCACGTCCACGGACGGTGCCCCCGTGGATTCCTCGATCGAGACAGCCCCCCCCGCATGCTCGGGCATCACGCACCGCGTCCTCTTCACGGCGCCGGATGCCCCCGAGGTTCGCGCGCGCTTCACCTCGCCAGACTCGAAGCTCCGAGTGATCCTCGAAGAATCCTTCTGAGCCTCCTCTTCAGGGGGCGAAGGGCTCCCAGGCGCTTGTGAAGGCGGTGTGCCGTCGCAGGTTGATGAAGAGGGCGCGGTGCACCTGGCTCTCGGGTGGAGCCGTCACCCGCCCTCCTCCCTCCGGCACTTCCAGCCGCTCGAAGAGCGCCCCGGAGAACCAGGCGTGGGGCCGCGGCTCCACGATGAACAGTCCATCGTCGTCCAGCTCCACCTGGCTGGGCACGAACTCCACGCGCTGCAGCTCCACCGGCGGCGGGAAGTCCAGCTCCACCCGGAACATCACCTCCCGCGCCTCGCGTGAGGCCGTCCCCTCCAGCACCACCGAGTGCCCGCCCAGCGACGTCGCCTCCGGGCCCAGCACGCTGGCCGGCTGGAGCAGCAACGAGAACGAGCGCACCTCCCCGGCGATGCCCGGGGAACGGCCGAGCACCTGCGTGGCCCCGTCTCCCCCGAGGAGATCGAACACCACCTCCCGGTCCCACTCCCCGAGCACCCGTCCCCCGGAGAAGAAGGTGTCGTGCGCGTGCGCGGTGGGGAGCAGCAGCTCGCCCAGCCCGCGCCACAGCCCTCGGACCGTGGTGCCCGCCAGGGGCGAGGGGTTCTCGAACAGGTAGATGGGCCCCAGCAGCATCCGCGCGGCCGTCAGCTCCACCCGCCAGCCCGTATCCGTCGTGAAGCGGCCCACCTGGGGCTCTCCGGGCGCACGCGCGGCGCGCAGCCCCATGTGGAACATCACCGAGCGGCCTCCCGTGGCCGAGAGCCCGCACCGCAGCCCCGTCAGGCCGCCCAGCAGGCCTGCTCCCAACACCTGCGCGAAGGCCCTGCGCGTCGTCTTCATGGGTGCTCCTCCTCGAAGTCCAGGTACACGGTCAGCGTTCCCCGCACGGTGCGAGGAGCTCCGGCGGAGAAGTGGCGCGTGGCCAGCAGCGACGCGGGCGCGTCCGGGCCGCGGAAGTTGGAGACGTAGTTGAACTCGGCCTCACGCCACCGAGCGTCCAGCAGGTTCTCCACCGTCAGCCCGAGCTCCACCGCCTGCCACCGGCCTCGCACCGCCGCGTCGAACAGGAAGATGGGCTCGCTGAAGCGCCCCAGCGGCAGGGGCTTGGGGCCGATGCTGCCGTGCCCGAGCGCCACGTTCCATCCCAGCCGCTCGCCCCGCAGCGTCACCTCCCCGCGCAGGGATGCATCCACCCGACCGAGGAGCTGGGGAATGTAGGGGAGCACCTCTCCCTCGAAGAGTCTCCATGGTGAGGCACCGGGCGCCGGCAGCGAGGCTCGCGCCCACGCGACGCTCGCCAGCACATCCAGTCGCTCGTGCAGCAGGAAGCGCGCCTGCACGAAGGCGCCCACCCGTTGAGAGGCGCCCACCGGCTGGTTGCGGCCCGCCTCTTCATTGAACACGAAGTCCTGCGAGACGCGGGTGGCGAAGAACGAGCCCCGGGTCTCCAGCGTGAGCCCGCCATGGCTGCCCGTGTAGCTCAGCCCCGTCTCCGCCGACGTCACCCGCGCGAAGGGAGCGAACTCCGAGTCCGACAAGGCCGCCGCATCGCTGGAGCGCGCGCCCAGGCCCACGCTGGTGAGCCAGGAGAGCCGCTCCGTCAGCCGGGCCTCCGCGGTCGCCCGAGGGCTCAGCGTGAGGCCGTATGCCTCGATGGCCTCTGACGGAATCCGCTCGCCCTGCCGATCCTCCGAGGGTCGGTTCTCGTCCTCCACCGCGAAGAGGAAGCTGTCCATCCTCACCCCGCCGCGCGCCGACAGCCAGGAGAGGGGCGCCGCCTTCAAGGACGCGTAGGCGCCCAGGTTCGTCACCCGCACCTGGTTGTCGAAGAGCGTGAGGTAGGGCGCCCCGCCCCGATCCCTCAGCCGGCGCGAGCGCGTCCGCACATTGTCGAAGCGCCCGACGTAGCCCAGCTCCAGGGGCTGCGGCTGTCCCCACACCGTCCCGCCCGGGGTGTAGCGCCCGCGCAGGCCCAGGGTCGTGCCCGTGTAGAACTGCTCCGTGTTGTCGCCGCGCTGGGACTCGCCCTCGGGGGGCACGTCGTTGAGGAAGCCCGTGAAGTTCTCCCGGACGCGCATCTGCCTCAGGACGACGAAGCCCTGCTGGAGCAGGCGCCCTCCGCCTGCCAGGCGGGTCATCAGCTCCACCGAGCCGAGGTGCCGCTGCCCGGCGCCGCCCTGGTTCGGGTCATGGAGGCAGAAGAACTGCGCGTCCTCGTCCGCGTCGCAGTCCAGCCGCCCCGCGACCTGGTCCGTCTCCCGGATGACGCCCGCCGAGGCATAGCGCGCCCCATAGCTGGCCCCGAGCACGCGGATGCGCGCCTCGTTCCCGACGCGGAACTCTCCCTGGGCCATGAGCCCCGCGTTCGCATAGGCCCGGTTGGGACCAAAGCCGTGTCCCTGGCGCAGCAGCAGGCCCACGAAGGTGGCCTCGCTCGTCTCTCGAGGTCCCCACACCAGCGCCAGCCGCCGGGAGGTGAAGCTGCCGTAGCTGGCGGACACCATCAGCCCCCGCCGCTTCAGCGCGAGCTGGTACTCCACCGTCCCCGCGACGCCGAAGTCTCCCTGCGCCGGATCGTACGGCCCCTCCGTGACTCGCAGCGAGTCCACCAGCTCCGGGATGATGAAGTAGGTGTCCGAGTAGCCATGGCCGTGCGCGTGCGACACCTCGTTGAGGGGCACGCCGTTGAGGCGGAACTCCACGTCCTTGCCCTCGCCCGCGTCGAAGCCCCGGAGGAACACCGTCTCCGCGTGGCCCTCTCCTCCGTGGTTGGCCAGCATCACGCCCGGTGCCAGCAGCAGCAGCTCCGTGGCGGAGTTGCGCGGTACGTCCGCGAGCTGTCCCACCTCGATCTGGAAGTCCCCTGCCGCCGCGGGCGGAGGCCGCGCCCCCTGGCCTCGCACCAGCGTGGAGAAGGACCGGGACGCTGGAACTGGCGGGCTCTCCTCGGCTCCTGGCGAGCTCGGCTCCGAGCCAGCCACGGCTGCCTCCGGACTGGAGGGCTCCGGCACCGGGAGCTCGGATGAGGTGGCAACGGGCAAAGGCGGTGGCGGCGCGAACGTCACGGGGATGTCCGCCTGGACCTCCACGGGCACCTCGCCCCTGCGCGCCGGGAGGAACCGCCAGCGCGTCGCCGCTCCCATGGCCGCACGATCCAGCACCCCCCCGGCGGACTCGCGCACCTCCACCCGCGACACGCTGCCTTCCGTGTCGATGGTGACCCGCAGCAGCACGGTGGCGGCGCTCTCCAGGCGCGGAGCGTCCTCGGGCAGCACCGGCGGAGCCGCCTCCTGGGGCACCGGCGGGGACACAGGCACCTCCACAGGCGCCGCGCCCAATGCCCACAACAGCACGAATGAAGTCCACACGATGGGCGCAGATAACCCACCCTCGACTTGACTTGCAACTTCGTTGCATTTACTTCACCGCTACATGAGACCTCCAGACATCCTCGGCGGAGTGGCGCGCGGCCTCCTCGCGGTGACGTTCCTGCTCTCGGGCGCCGCGTGCTCTCCGGTGGCCATGGGTGAGGCGCGGGTGATGATGAGCGGCGAGGAGGGCGCCCAGGACGGCTATTCCAGCCACCTCTTCCAGGACGACTGGTCCGTCCGGTTCACGAAGTACCTGGTGTCCGTGGGGGACTTCACCCTCACCTCCAGCTCCGGACAGACACACAGCTCCAGCCGGCACGTCCTGGTGGACCTGCAGAAGGGCGACGTGGACCTGACGCGGCTGGCGGAGGTGCCCGCGGGGCGCTGGAACGTGGGCTTCGCGGTCCGCCCGCCGGATGACGCCACCGAGCTGCCCGACGGCCAGGTCTCCGCCGCGGATCTCGAGCTCATGCGCTCGCGCGGCTACAGCTACTGGCTGGAGGGCGAGGCCGTGAAGGTGGGCCAGGGTGTCTTCCGCTTCGCCTTCGGCTTTCCGGTCAACGCGCGCATGGTGGACTGCATCAACGGCGTGGACGGGACGCAGGGCATCATCGTCCCGGAGAACTCCATCGCCGAGGCGGAGGTCACCATCCACGCCGAGCACATGTTCTACGATCGGCTGGGGACCCACCGGGGCGTGCAGCTGCGCTTCGAGGCCTTCGCCGCCTCCGCCGGCCCCGACAAGCTCATCACCTCCGAGGGTCTGGCCGGCCAGCAGCTCCTGGATCTGCGGGGAATGAACGGGGGGGAGCTGCTCGACGCGGCAGGCAAGCCCGTCATCTATGAGCCGGGCGCCTACGCCGTCCAGACGCTCTGGGAGTTCGTGACCCAGAGCATCGTGGACCAGGCCCACCTCAATGGCGGTGGTGTGTGCGCGGTGGTGCCGCTCACCCGCTGAGCGCCACCCCGCTCAGAGGCGGAAGGTGCCTGCCCCACCCTGGGGCCAGAGGACGCGAGGCTCCTGCCCTTCGGGCACCAGGGCCATGACGGCGCCCTCCAGGTACCCCTCCTCCTCGAGCGCCTCCACGAGGGTGCGCATGGCGACCTGCGGGTCCATGACGCGACAGAAGATGTTCATCCGCCCCGCCTGGGTCTCCGCCCCCTCGACCTCGCCGTTCCCCGTCCAGCCGAGGATGTCGGTGAGCAGCTCCTCCACGGCGTTGCGCTTCTCGAAGTCGTGTCCCGTGCCCTTGCCCTCCAGCGTGTACTGGACGACGAGCGGGATCAGCGAGTCCGGCTCCGGCTCGTCATAGCCCTGATCCACGAGCGGCTCGGCGGCCTGGGCGATGGCCATGTCCGGGTCCTCGTCGGGAGGAACGGGCGTCGTCTTGTGTTCGCCCATCTCGCCCACGGCGCCCCAGTGCACGGAGAGCCCGGCCTCGTCCACCCACGCCTCCCAGTAGCGGAGCGTGTCCCCTTCCTTCTTGTAGAGCCTCAGCACGCGGGCACCCTACCGCCTTGGCAGGGAGGCGTCACCGGCTCAGATCTCCATCAGCGCGAAGCGCTGATCCGGCGTGTGACGGGCCATCAACGGCATCGCCACGTTGTAGACGGGGATGCCGCCCCGCGTCTTGCCCTCCCGCGTGCCGTGGTGCGCGTGCCCGTGGAACACCGCCTCCGCCCGGTAGTGATCGATGGGCATGGCCAGGCGGCTCGTGCCCAGGAAGGGGCGGATCTCGATGTTCTCCCCCTCCAGCGTCTCCGGGATGGGGGCGTAGTGCATGATCACCACCTTCTTCGGCGTGTCCAGGTGGCTCAGCGCCGCCTCCAGCTTGAGGGACTCGGCCACCGCCTCCTGCACGAAGGACTTGGTCTGCCCCTCGCCGAACGCCTGCAGCGTGGCGTTGCCGAAGCCTCCGCCGAACCCCTTCACCCCGGCCACCCCGAGCACCTTCTCGAAGATGAAGTGGTCTCCATCCAGGATGTGCACCCCCACCTTCGCCAGCTCGGAGCAGATATCCTTCACCTGGCCGTGCTCGTAGTCGTGATTGCCCAGCACCGCGGCGCACGGCACGCGCAGGGCCGACAGCTCCTCGGCCAGCACCTTGCCCTCCTCCGCCATGCCGCGATCCGTCAGGTCGCCGCACAGCAGCAGGATGTCCGCAGAGGCGTTGACCTGCTTCACGAGCAGCCGGAAGCGGCCATGGTGGTCCTCACGGCAGTGGAGATCACCGACTGCTGCCAGCCGAATCTTCGAGCTCGGGTCGCGCGCCACGCTCTCCTCCGTGCTTCCTGTCGTTCTCGTCCCACAGCCGACCGTCTCGGAACCCCCAGTGGTGGATGTCCACGTGGTAGTTCACCCTCGAGATGAGGTTGCCGCGACACAGCGGCTCCTCCCAGTTGCCCTCGCGCACCGTCTCCAGCGTGCGCGACAGCAGCTCCGCCATCACCCAGTCCGGGACGTTGTCCCGCTGCGACGGGTAGGCGTACCGGAACATCATCAGGTGGCTGAACAGCACCTCCCAGTACCGGTCGAAGCGCCACATCAGGCGCTCCCAGTCCATCTCCCGCCCGGCCTTGAGCAGCAGGTGGTTCACGTCCGAGCCGTCATAGCGCTCGCGCTCGTTGACGAAGGCCTTGGACCAGATCATCTCCTCGGCGGGCGCCACCAGGCAGCGGTGGCCGAACACGGTGGCCGTCTTCGCGTGCTCGAACCACGCGTCGTCCACCACCGCCACGCCGTTGCCGGACGAGAAGATGAAGTCCACGAAGTATTCGCCCTTGAAGGCCTTGTAGAGCCACACCTCGTCGGTGCGCTCGGTGCGCCACCCGTCCAGCTCCAGCACCTCGAGCGCGCGGCCCGCATCGCGTTTGCGTGGGAAGAGGTCCAGGTCCTTCGTGTCCCGGTAGATGCCGGTATAGGTCGCGTAGGCATACGCCCCGCCGACGACGAAGGGCACGCCCGCATCCAGCAGCAGTCCGATGGCTCGGGCCCGAGCGTTGATCTCATCGGGAGTTCGAGCGATCTCGGCCAGGCTGGCATCGAGGCCCATCTCCCCGGGATGGTTCGGATGTCGCTTTTCCATGGGGCATAACCTAGGGACGGGGGAATTTGTCCGTCGGGCCAGCGTCGATGCGTGCCCGGTGAGCAGCCGAGCAGGCTGCAACCCCGCGTCATTACTGGCTTTTTCAGCACCGAAAAATCCGGCTAGAAATCGGGCTTTCTGTTTTCCGGGGGTGCCGTGTCCATGGGGACGCAAACACGCTGCACGGCCCCGCCGGGGGGCCGAACCCCGAAAGGAAGAACCCCATGTTCCGCAAGAGCCTGATGCTGTGCGCCGCCTCCCTCCTCGCCGTGGGTTGTGGTCAGACCCCCGAGGACGAGTTCCGCGACGGTCTCCCCTCCAAGCAGATGGTCGAGGTGAAGGAGCCGGGCGGCAGCTCCGGCCAGGGCCTGCAGAGCGACTCGGTGAGCGCGATGGAGCTCCGGCTGGGCGCCCGCAGTGACTTCTACGTGCTGACCCGTGGGGCGACGGTGACGGTCAACGGCGGCACGGCGTTCGCGCTCAACCTGGTGGAGGAGATCAGCAAGCACACGCCCACCTCCATCGAGGGCGAGGTGGCCGTGTGGGGGCCGTACACCGAGGCGCTGAGCCCCAACACCTGGAAGCTCACCATGACGAAGACGGCCGAGCACAGCTACACGTACAAGCTGGAGGGCAAGGCGAAGACGGCGGCGGACTCGGAGTTCAAGGTCGTCCTCTCCGGCACGCACACCATCGGCCTGGATGCCCAGGGCAACCGGCTGCGGGACTTCGGCTCCGGCGACATGAAGCTGGACTGGGACGCGGCGGCGACGATGCCCGAGCACGACGATGAGATTGGCGCGGTGACGATCCGCTACGCGCGCGCCAGCGCCACCGCCGTGGCCACCGTGGAGGCGGACTTCCGCAACGTGAAGGACGACGAGCGCCCCGGCACCAAGATCAACGTCGACTACCGCTACAAGGAGACGCCGGGCGCGGGCGGCGAGTTCGACTTCGCCATCAACAAGAACTTCGACAACGAGCCGACCCGCTCGCAGATCGAGCACCTCACCATCAAGAGCCGCTGGACGCAGAGCGGCTCGGGCCGCGCGGACGTGAAGATCACCGGCGGGGACTACAACATCGCCGCCGCCACCCTCAGCGAGTGCTGGGATGCGAACTTCTCCAGCCAGTTCCTGGAGGCCAGCTGGGTGCCCCTCCCGGTGTACGGCGCCGTCTCGGCGTGCGGCAGCTTCAGCACGGCCGTCTATTCGCAGCTGTGATCCGCACCTAGACTGCGACGCGCGATGGGAACCAGCCAGCCGGTCCTGAGGGTCATCCAGGGCGGTCCGACCGAGGACCGGCGAGCCTTCCTGCGCGAGCTGTACACGAAGCATGGCGGCAGCGTCCTGGGGCGCTGCCGCTACCTGTTGAAGGATCCGGCGAAGGCCGAGGACGCGATGCACGACGTGTTCGCCCGGGCGCTCAGCCACGGCAGCGACTTCCGTGCCGAGGCCTCGCCGCTGACGTGGCTGATGAAGATCGCCACCCACCACTGCCTCAACCAGATCCGCTCGGAGCGGGCCGGCTGGCGCAGCTGGTTCGAGCGCCAGGAGGCGGCGCGCCCCGAGGGCCACGGCGGCCAGCAGTCCATGGAGACGAGGGACCTGGTGCGCCGGCTGCTGTCCAAGGTGGATCTGGAGACGCAGGCCGCGGTCATCCACTACCACGTGGACGGCATGACGCTGGAGGAGGTGGCCGCGCTGCTGGGGCGCTCGGTGCCCACGGTGCGCAAGCGGCTGGAACACTTCGCGGAGCTGGGTGGAGAAGAGCTGAGGGTCCCATGAGCGCGCAACTGTCAGAGCACCCCACGGAGTGGACGCTGCGTCGCCTGCACGCGGGCGAGCTGGCCACCGACGAGGCGATCCGGGCCCGGACCCATGCCGCCAGCTGCGAGCGGTGCGGCGCGGTGCTCCGCGAGGCCGAGGAGGCCCAGCACAAGTTCGAGTCGGAGCTTCCCTTCGAGCGCTTCGAGGCGGGGGTGAAGCAGGCGGAGGAGAAGGCTCGCCGGCAGGAGGCCTCGCAGCGAGCCGCGCGCCAGCGGTGGATGGGGACGGCGGTGGCGCTGGCGGCCACGGTGCTGGTGGTGGTGGCGGCCAGGCCCCTGCTCTCCTCGAGCCCTGTGTCGGGCGTGCGGACCAAGGGCGGCGCGACGGCGGAGCTGCGCATCGGTGGTGGAGAGGGCTCTCAGCGGGTGGCGCGCACGGATGCGCCCGAGCCGCTGGCCCAGGGTGAGCGCGTGCGGCTCGGCTATGCGCCAGACGCGCGCCGGTACGTCCTGGCGTTGTCGGTGGACGCCTCGGGCGAGGTGACGCCGCTCTACCCCGAGGCCGGGCAGAGCCTGCCGGTGGAGCCCGGCGCCGGCACGCACTGGCTGCCGGACAGCATCGAGTTCACCGGCTCGGGCGCCGAGCGCGTGGTGGTGCTGCTGAGCGACGCGCCCGTGGCGGTGGAGGATGCCGCCGCCGCCGCGCGCCGGGCCTTCGAGGCGGCCGGGCGGGACGTGGGGCGGATGGCGCCCCTGGACGTGGACGGCGATCAGACCCACTGGATGCTGCTCAAGCCGTGAAGCGCTCGGGACGACAGCCGGGCGTCCTCGCCCTCGCGCTGCTGCTGGCCACCGTCGCGGGGGCGGAGCCGATGCGCCGCTTCGCCCTGGTGATCGGCAACGACGAGGGCGGCCCGGACACGCGCCCCCTGCGCTACGCCCGCGAGGACGCGCGCAAGATGCACGGCCTGCTGGCTCGACTGGGCGGAGTGGCGCCAGCGGACGCCCGGCTGCTGCTGAACGAGGACGCCAAGGACGTGCTCACCGCGCTGGCGGAGGTGGAGGCCCAGGTCCGGGCAGCCCAGGCGCGGGGGGCGCGCACGGCGCTCGTCATCTACTACTCGGGCCACGCGAAGGATGGCGCGCTGCGGCTCGGGGACACGCGGCTGCCCTTCGACACGCTCAAGCGGCACCTGGCGGACGCGCCCGCGGACATCCGCATCGCCATCCTGGACTCGTGCCGCTCCGGCGCGCTGACGCGGACCAAGGGCGCCCGGCGCGCGCCCGCCTTCGAGATCGACTCCGGCGCCACGCGCAACGCGCGGGGCATGGTCATCCTCACCTCCAGCTCGTCGGACGAGGACTCGCAGGAGTCGGACGCCATCGGCGGCAGCTACTTCTCGCACCACCTGGCCAGCGGGATGCTGGGGGACGCGGACCGCTCCGGGGATGGCCGGGTGACGCTCTTCGAGGCGTACTCGCACGCGTACGCGCGGACGGTGGCGGACACGGCCGCCAGCAGCGCGGGGCCGCAGCACCCCACCTTCAGCTACGATCTGGCGGGCAACGGCGATCTGGTGCTCACGGATCTGCGCGCCTCCGAGGGCCTCGTGGTGCCGTCCCGTGCTCCGGCGGGCGCCTACTACTTCGTGGATCCGAGCGGGCTGGTGGTCGCGGAGCTGGAGAAGGCACCGGAGGTGGAGCGGCGGGTGGCGCTCGCGGCGGGCACGTACCGGGTGAAGCGCCGGCTGGTGGATCGGCTGCGCATCGGCGAGGTGGAGGTACGGCGCGGCCAGGAGACGGTGCTGGAGGAGGCGCGCTTCCGGGACGCTCCCTTCTCGGACGATCCGGTGAAGGGCGCCAGCGCGCGAGGCTCCTACTGGACGGTGGGGCTCGCGGGTGGCTACCACTCCTTCTTCAACGAGAACGCCCGGCAGACGCTGTTCCTCTCCGTACCTCTCGTCGGCGCCGAGGCGCACCTCCACGACTACTTCCGCGAGGACTGGGTGTGGAGCTTCGACGTGGCGCTGGGCGGGCGCACCACGAAGCTGAACCTGGCGACGCTGGCGGGCGCCGGCTACCGGTACTCGGTCATCAACCTGGGCACCTCGCTCACCACCGAGTGGCACGTGGGGGACCTCTCCCCGTTCATCGGCGCGCGGCTCACCTACCTCTACACCGGCCGCAGGTTCGACCAGGACGTCTTCCCGGCCCAGTACTACGCGACGTTCTCGCCCGGACTGGTGGCGGGGCTGCGCTATCGCCTGCTGCGCAGTCTGCAGATCACCGGGCGCGGCCGGATCCACTACTTCACCTATAACGTCCACGAGCAGGGCACCAACACCCCCAACCCCAACCTCTCCGAGCGGGCCATCCAGGATCCGCCCAGCGCCCTGGGCTACTGGGAGCTCGGAGCCCTGGTGACCTATGAGCTCTAAGGAGCGCGCGATGCGAACCCCCTGGCCCGCACTCCTCTGCCTCCTCGCCGCGTGCGGCGGCAACATCTCCAACGAGGACCTCGAGTACCTCAACGCCCTGCCCACGCGCGAGGTGCTCGCCACCAAGCTGCCCGACAGCGGCTCGAGCTCCGGCAGCAACCTGACCCAGCGGCAGGATCGGCTCGTCGTCGGAGAGCTCTCGCCCATCTACGCCGAGACCCGGCAGACCTCGATCGAGTTCAACACGGCCCTGGACGAACTGCTCAGCCTGCTCGAGAACATCCGCACGGTGCCGCCCACCACCCGCGAGCCGAACCGCCGCACCTGGGGGCCCTACCCGGACAGCAAGCAGCCGGGACACGACGTCCGCTTCGTGATGACCCGCGAGGGCGACTTCTTCGACTACGAGCTCCAGTACAAGCCGTCGAAGGGCACCGAGGCCGACTGGTGGCCCTTCCTGATGGGCTCCTTCAAGGCGGACGCGGGCATCCGCAAGGGCGAGGGCGAGCTGCACCTCTTCATCAAGGAGGCGATGGCCAAACGCCTCGACGTGGGAGACCTGAAGGACCTCGAGCGGCTCGATGTCGGGTACCAGAACCGGGTGCTGCCCACGCGGGTGGAGATGATCATCACCGCGCTGCCGTCCCTGCCCTCCGCGCCCGCGCTCCAGATCCGCTTCAACTACCGCGAGCTACCGGGGGGCTTCGGCGAGATGCGCTTCCTCCAGAAGGGCATTGACGCGGTGCCCGGCGGGCTGACGGAGGACGTGGAGATCACCACCCGGTGGACGCCGGACCGAGGCGGCGTGGGGGGCTTCGTCATCCGCGCGGGAGACCTCATGGGCGCCGGCTACACCGAGTGCTGGGACGCGCAGAACCGGCTCACCTTCGCCAAACGCAGCTGGGAACTGTTCGGTATCGGTCTCGCCAGCAGCTGCCCGGACGTCCCTGGCTTCGAGGAATGAATCCGCTCGGACACGACCACCGTACAGAGGGACATGACGCGGCGTGTCCGTGCACGAAAAAATTGGCCGACGTCAGAGCTGCTTGTTAGGCAGGCAGCCCCCACCCGACAGGCTTCCGGACGGTAACCCCCAGGATCCGGGCATGACTTCGTGCCATGCCACTTCGCGCCGCGGAGCCCGGCGCACAGTGGGACAACTCAGGAGGTTTACACAATGAAGGCGAATCGTCTTTTCATCGCGTGCGTGGCGGCCCTCTCCCTCGCGGCGTGCGGTGGTGCCACCGAGTACACCGCCGCGTTGACCGGCGGCGCGCAGAAGCCCACCGCCGTCTCCACCCCTGCCAGCGGCACCGTCACCGTCAAGGTGAGCGACAAGCTCGAGGTCGAGGGCAACTTCAAGGACCTCACCTCGAACACCGCCGGCGCCCACATCCACGGCCCGATCAACGCCACAGGCGAGGGCGACATCTTCTGCAACCTGATGGTGCCCACCGGGACGACCGGTGACATCAGCGCGGGCTCGGGCGCGGGCTCCTGCGGCGACAAGGAGCTGACCGACGAGCAGCAGAAGTTCTTCGAGGACGGCAAGATGTACGTCAACATCCACACCACCACCTACGGCGGTGGTGAGATCCGCGGCGACCTGAAGAAGGCGGACTAGTCCCCGCCCGCGGTCCCCTGGGGCAGGTCGGGCGCCTGCTTGCCCGCCTGCCCCTCTTGTCGTCCTTCCTTGACTCGGCCGGGCGCGCTCTTTAGGTTCCGTCACTCCTCAGAGAAGCCCGAAGGATTTCCATGGCCCGCATCACTGTCGAAGACTGCCTCCCCCTCGTCGACAACCGTTTCGCCCTGGTGCTGCTCGGCGCCAAGCGCGCCCGCCAGCTGATGGCCGGCGCCCGCCCCATCCTCGAGATCTCCAAGAACAAGCCGCCCGTGCTCTCCCTGCGTGAGATCGCCACCGGCCGCGTGAAGTTCGACCGCGACGTGCGCGAGGCGCTGTCCGGCAAGTACACCAGCGAGGAGGCCAAGGCCGCTGCTTCCGCCTCCGCCGCCCCGGTGCCGCCGCTCGCTCCGCCGCCGGCCGTCTAGCCCCGGCTCCCCTCCGGGAGCCCTCCCGGGGGAGTCGAGTCTCCCGCGCGCAGCAGCCTCACCGCGCGCGCGGCGATGGACTTCTCCCCCTTGTAGCCCAGCACCGGGACGAGCTGCGCCAGCGGCACCCAGCGCACCTCATCCACCTCCACGCGCGGGCCGGGCGGGAGCACTCCGAGCTCCCCCGCCTGATAGCGGAACAGGTAGAAGTGCACGCGCTTGAAGATGCGCTGCCCCCGGAACTGGTAGACGTAGCGGATCTCCCCCAGCGAGGCCATCAGCGTGGCGGTGAGCCCCGTCTCCTCCCGCACCTCGCGCGCGGCCGTCTGCTCGGGCGTCTCGCCGGGATCCACGTGCCCCTTGGGCAGAGCCCACAGGTTGCGCCCGTGAGGACGGATCACGGCCACCTCCCAGCTCCCCGCATTCTCGCGGATGACCACTCCTCCGGCGGACGCCTCGCGCGGCATACGGGGAGCACCCTACCCCGAAGCGGGCCGCCAGTGGCTCACATCCCTTGCGAGAAATGACGGAGCTTGGCCTCCGCCCCCAGCCGGTAGGCGTAGCGCAGGTCCGACAGCAGCCGCTCCAGTCGGCGCTCCCCCACATGCCCCATCAGCCGCGTACAGAAGCTCCGGGACAGGCGGTTGGCCTCCTCGTACCGCCAGCGCTCCTGGGCCGACAGCCGGGGGCGGTAGGACACGCGCTCGAAGAGCCGGTGCAGCAGCTCCTCCGCCCAGCCCTTCACCCCCTCGCCCCAGCGGTGCAGCAGGCAGACGGCGAACTTGTCCACCTCCGCCTGGGCCTCCAGCTCCAGCAGCGACAGGGCCCGGCCGTGCGTCGCCGTGTGCGCCACGTAGAGGAAGTGCGAGACGCCCTCGGCCACCTGGCAGTACCCGTCCAGGTCCCCGTCCAGCACGTGCCCCACCGGGCCCGCCTCGTACGGCTTGAGCCTGTCCAGAAGCGAGGGCGCCAGGTACAGGGCCAGCTCCAGCTCGCCCTCTCCCTCGCTCACCAGCAGCTCCTCCTCGGACCGGCCCGTGCCCCCGAGCTGCACCGCGGACTCCGTGTCCACCACGAAGGTCTCGGCCCGTGCCGCGCACGTGATGCCGTAGATGGCCTCCAGGTGGTCCTGGATACGACCGATCATGCGCGCTCCTGGCTAGTTGGGCATATGGCCCTTGGGCGACAACATCCCCGCGTCCACCAGCACCCGCTCCAGCTTGTTGTTCCCGGTGCGGACCCACGTCTCGTACACCTTCAGCGTCCCGGTGGGCCCGCCCTGCACCATGCCGCGCGCGGAGATCTCCTCCAGCACCTCCACCAGCGCCCGGAACTTCGAGCACAGCTCCCGGTACACGTCCGCGAAGCCCGCCGCGGGCGACAGCTCGGCCACCTGCCCGTAGGCCGTGCCGCCCATCTGGATGTAGTAGTCCGAGCCCACCACGCTGCTCTGCAGCGCGCCCGCGAAGAAGCCGGCCTTGTACAGCGACACGTCTCCCAGGCGGCGGAGCGTCCGGATGCGCTCCTCGCGCTCCTGCTGGAGCGCCCGGTGGTACAGCACCGCCAGGGGCTCGTGGTCCTTTCGGCCCTCCTGATCCTGGCTGAACAGCTTGTCCGACGTGGCGAACTCGGTGAGCAGGTTGACCAGGTAGAACTCGGTGAGCTCCGCGATGACTACCCGCTGGCGCCGGATGACCTCGTCCAGGACCGACTTGAAGAACTCCTTCAAAGAAGAACCCGTCACCAGTTCACTCATGGACATCGGCCTCCTTCCCCTCGAGTTCGGGGATATCCAAAGACTACCAACGGGCGATTTTTGCCGCAAAGGTAGACCCCAGTCTTTTCAAGGACTTACACTGGCACTCTCACAGAGAGAGTGCCAATTCCCGGACGTGTGAGTGCCCTGGAGTCGGGGATGCTCCGTCCGGGAGCGAGCTGGAAAATGGCAGTCAGGACGGCTGTTTAGCCGGACACAAGGACCCGCATTCGGGTCGCTTGACGGGGTGACTTCGCTGGTTATTATCCCGCGCGCTCGAGCCTTAGCACTCGGTGGTTATGAGTGCTAAAGCCCCCGGGCCCCCAGGCCCTATCCCACCCAGGCGCACGGTCATCCGGGCGCCTTTTCGAAGGAGACCGAACCATGAAGATTCGCCCCCTGCAGGACCGCCTCATCGTCAAGCGCGTGGCCGAGGAGAACAAGACCAAGGGTGGTCTGTTCATCCCCGACACGGCCAAGGAGAAGCCCCTGGAGGGCAAGGTGGTCGCCGTGGGCAACGGCAAGGTCCAGGAGGACGGCAAGGTGCGTCCGCTGGACATCAAGGCCGGTGACACCATCCTGTTCAGCAAGTACGCCGGCACCGAGATCAAGCTCGACGGCGAGGAGCACCTGATCCTCCGTGAGGAGGACGTGCTGGGCGTGATCGAGAAGTAGTCCCCCCGCTTTCCCCGCTCCCCTTTCAAAGGATTCCCAATCATGGCGAAGGACATCGTTTTCGACGTACGCGCGCGTGAGGCCATTCTGCGCGGCGTGAACATCCTGGCCGACGCGGTCAAGGTCACCCTGGGCCCCAAGGGCCGCAACGTGGTCATCGAGAAGAGCTTCGGCTCCCCCACCATCACCAAGGACGGTGTGACGGTGGCCAAGGAGATCGAGCTGGAGAACAAGTTCGAGAACATGGGCGCGCAGATGGTGAAGGAGGTCGCCAGCAAGACCTCCGACGTGGCCGGTGACGGCACCACCACCGCGACGGTGCTCGCGCAGGCCATCTTCCGCGAGGGCGCGAAGCTGGTGGCCGCGGGCCACAACCCCATGGACATCAAGCGCGGCATCGACAAGGCCGTGGCCCTGGTGGTGGGCGAGCTGAAGAAGCTGGCCAAGCCGACCAAGGACAAGAAGGAGATCGCCCAGGTTGGCACCATCTCCGCCAACGGTGACACCACCATCGGCCAGATCATCGCGGACGCGATGGAGAAGGTCGGCAAGGAGGGCGTCATCACCGTGGAGGAGGCCAAGGGCCTGGAGACCACGCTGGACGTGGTGGAGGGCATGCAGTTCGACCGCGGCTACCTCTCCCCGTACTTCGTGACGGATCCGGACCGGATGGAGGTCGTCCTCAACGATCCGTACATCCTCATCCACGAGAAGAAGATCTCGTCGATGAAGGACCTGCTGCCGATCCTCGAGCAGGTGGCGCGCGGCGGCAAGCCGCTGCTCATCATCGCCGAGGAGGTCGAGGGCGAGGCCCTGGCCACCCTGGTGGTGAACAAGATCCGTGGCGTGCTGAGCGTGGCGGCCGTGAAGGCGCCGGGCTTCGGTGACCGCCGCAAGGCCATGCTGGAGGACATCGCCACCCTGACGGGCGGCCGGATGATCGCCGAGGACCTGGGCATCAAGCTGGAGACGCTGACGCTGGCCGACCTGGGCCGCGCCAAGCGCATCACGATCGACAAGGACAACACCACGATCGTCGACGGCGCCGGCGCGCAGAAGGAGATCGAGGCGCGCGTGAAGCAGATCCGCGCCCAGATCGAGGAGACCACCAGCGACTACGACCGCGAGAAGCTCCAGGAGCGCCTGGCCAAGCTCGTGGGCGGCGTGGCCGTCATCAACGTGGGCGCAGCCACCGAGACCGAGATGAAGGAGAAGAAGGCTCGCGTGGAGGACGCGCTCAACGCCACCCGCGCGGCCGTCGAGGAGGGCGTGGTGCCCGGCGGCGGCGTGGCCTACCTGCGCTGCGTCAAGGCGCTGGACGGCCTGAAGCTCGAGGAGGGTGAGAAGTTCGGCGTGGACATCATCCGCCGCTCGCTCGAGGAGCCCCTGCGCCAGATCGTCGGCAACGGCGGCCTGGAGGGCAGCGTGGTGGTGAACAAGGTCAAGGAGAGCAGCGGCTCGTTCGGCTTCAACGCCGCCACGGGCGTGTACGAGGACCTGCTGGCCGCGGGCGTCATCGACCCGGCCAAGGTGAGCCGTACCGCGCTGCAGAACGCGGCCTCCGTGTCCTCCCTCATGCTGACCACCGAGGCGATGGTGGCCGAGCGCCCGAAGGCGGACGACGACAAGGCCGCCGCCGGCGCCGGTGGCATGGGCGGCATGGGCGGCATGGGCGGCATGGGCATGTAATGCCCCCTCCCTCGGCGCTCGGTGCGCCAGGGTGAGCACGGCCTCCGGTTCCCTCGTGGAGCCGGGGGCCGTCTGCTTTTGGGGGCAAGGTGGCGCGCCGTCGCCCTGCCCCTTAACTTTCCGGGAAGGACGATCAGGAGGCATTTCGTGAAGCCCGTGAAGATCTACACCACCAACTACTGCGGCTACTGTGTCCGGGCGAAGGACCTGCTCAAGCGCAAGGGCGTCACCTACGAGGAGGTGGACGTCACCGGGGATGACGACATGCGCGCCAGGCTGGTGGAGATGAGCGGCGGCCAGCGCACCGTGCCGCAGATCTTCATCGGCGAGACGCACGTGGGCGGCTACACGGACCTGGCGCAGCTGGATCGCGACGGCCGGCTGGAGCCCATGCTCCAGGGCTGAGCAGCCGAGCAGCCGGCCATCCCAGGCGCTCCCCTGGCGTGCATAGGTTCCTGACTACCACAAGGAACTTCACGGAAGAGGGAGGCAGGCCATGGCCGGCGAAGAGCAGCAGACGGGAACCCGGGACGAGCACTTCAACCTGATCAGCGTGCTGTACCACCTGCTGGAGGGCGCGGCGACGGTGGATCAGTACATCCGTGATGCCCAGGAGGCAGGCGATCAGGAGCTGGTCCAGTTCTTCCAGGACTGGCAGGAGGAGCAGCGCAACTTCTCCGAGCGGGCGAAGAACCTCCTCGGCAGCCGCATGGTCACCGCCGGGGCCGGCGTCGGCGGCACCCAGCCTGGCTCGAAGCGCAAGGCGGGTTCCAGGAGTGACAGGGACGTCACCAACGCCAATGTGAACTCCGGCGGCAACAGTCGCGACGACATCGTGGACGAGCAGTCCAAGGAGTCCTTCCCCGCCAGCGACTCGCCCGCGAAGTACTGAGGGCTCTCCCCAGCCCGCGGCATCCGGCTGGATTCCGCGGGGCCGATGATCTTGACTCACCGGCCGTGAACCGAGCCGGTGTGTCACTCCTTGGCGCCGTCCTGCTGCTGGCCCTCGCGGGCTCCGCGTGCGGCGCCACGTACAAGGTCCAGCGTGAGGTGCCCGAGGAGCTGTCCGCCTCCGCGGTGGTGGTGTACCCGTTCCTCTTCCGGTGGCCGGAGCCGGCGTTCCGCTCCTTCGAGCTCTCCGGACGGCTGCTGGACGTGGCGCTGGCCGAGGCCGGCGAGCGCGCCCTCTTCTTCGGTCCCTCCGAGTTCAAGGTCTACCGTCCGGAGGATGACAACGCCTGGGCGGCCAGCACCGCCGTCACGCGGCTGGCGCCCTACGGCGTCCGGCCGGAGCAGGCGCTGGTGCTGCGGGCCTGGGCGGAGCGGCGCGTCCAGTCCGCGCAGGGAGAGCTGCTCGACGCGAAGGGCCGCGCCGTGGGCCAGAACCTGGTGGAGGAGACCACCTACCTGGGCCATGTGGAGGTGGTGCACCCCTCCACCCGCAAGCGCGTGCTGGAGCTCTCCGGCGAGGTGAAGGTGGATCCGTTCGCCGAGCGCACCGATGACGGGGCGGACCCCGCGCCGGAGCTGACCCGCTTGATGGAGGACCTCACCCGCGAGGCGCTCCGGGCCCTGGACGATCACCTGCGCGCGCCGCGCGAGCCCTCCCCCGCCCCCGCCCGGGTGGCTCGCGTCCCCTGGCAGGCCTTCGAGTACACGGAGCAGGGCCGGCCCGCCCACGTCGGGGCGCTCGCGCTGATGGACCCGCTGGATGCCGAAGTGCTGCGCCAGCAGCGCCTGCGTTTCGCCAACCCTGCACTGGAGACATCCCTGCTGGATCGCATGGTGCGGCTCCCCGCGGGCCTGTACGTCCTCTCCGCACCCGAGGGGGGAAAGCTGGCTCCGGGCGACGTCATCCTCCAGCTCGAGGGGCAGCCCGCGCTGCCGCAGGTGCTGGCCCGGGCCCGACTGGCGCCCGCTCCGGTCCAGGCGCAGGTGCTCCGCCCGAGCGGAGGAACGTTCCAGATTCACCTGCCTTGAGTTTGTTTGACTTGCCCCTCACGTCCAAACGCCCCTAAACAGGGCGCACCCAGAGCTGACCGGGCCTGTGCTTCTGCCCGGGGTTGAAGGCGAGCACCATGAGCGAAAAGCCCGAAGTCACCCAATCCGTCCTGACGGAAGTCGAAGCCCGCCCCGTGCGCATCCAGGTGCGCGAATGGACGGTGGAGGTCTCCTCCGGGCCCGACAAGGGCAAGAAGATCACCACCCAGGACTCCCTGGTGCGCGTGGGCTCCGATCCCGCCAGCGATCTCGTCCTCACCGATCCCACCGTCAGCCGGCGGCACCTGGAGATCGAGCGCGGCGCCAAGGGGCTGGTGCTGAGGGATCTCGGCAGCCGCAACGGCACCTACCTGGACGGGCGGCAGGTGTTGCAGGTGGTGCTCCAGTCCGGCGACAAGGTGCAGCTGGGCAAGACGAAGCTGTCCATCAAGCCCGACACGCGCACCACCGAGGTGGAGGTGCCCGCGGGCGCCGACGCCTTCGGCTCGCTGGTGGGCGCCTCCGAGCGCATGCGCGTGGTGTTCGCGGATCTGCGCCGCATTGCCCGCGAGGACATGAACCTGCTCATCGAGGGCGAGACGGGCACGGGCAAGGAGCTGGCGGCGCGCGCGGTGCACCAGCACTCGGCGCGGCGGCACGGGCCCTTCAAGGTCGTGGACTGCAACCTCATCACCGAGGAGAAGGCGGAGCGGGAGCTGTTCGGCTCCATGCGCGCGGCGGATGACGAGGAGAAGGGCGTGCGCGGCGTCTTCGAGGCGGCCCAGGGCGGCACGCTCTTCCTGGACGAGGTGGGCGAGCTGCCCCTGCCGCTGCAGCCCAAGCTGCTGCGCGTGCTGGAGACGCGCGAGGTGCCCACCCTCAATGGCGGCGCGGTGCCGGTGAACGTGCGCGTCATCGCCTCCACCCACCGCAACCTGGAGGAGGACGTGCGCCAGGGCCGCTTCCGGGCGGACCTGTACTTCCGCCTGGCGGTGGCGCGCGTGCGCCTGCCGCCCCTGCGCACCCGGCGCGAGGACATCCCCGTGCTGGCGCACTCGCTGCTGCAGGCGCTGCGGGCCAACTTCGAGCTCACCTCGCAGACGCTGGCGCTCTTCGAGGGCTACGACTGGCCGGGCAACGTGCGCGAGCTGCGCAACGTGCTGGAGCGCGGCGCCCTCATGCAGGAGACGGGCAACACCAGCTGGCTGGACTTCATGGCCCAGCCCCAGCGCAAGGCCGACGCCGACGCCGCCCCGCAGACGAGCGTGGGCGCCCTGGTGGTGGGCATGAACTACCACGAGGCCAAGGACCGCGTGCTCGCGGACTTCGAGCGCTTCTACTTCGCCGAGATCATGAAGGAAGTGGGCTTCGACATGAAGGCCGCCGAGCAGCGCACCGGCCTGTCCATGCAGAGCCTCTATCGACTGTTGAAGAAGAACGGGCTGCGCCTCAAGGACCTCAAGAACGCCGAGGGGCTTGATAAGTAAGCGCTCGCATTCAGCCGCACGGAGGGGAAACCACACATGTTGCGCCGTCTTGCCATTGCATCCGTCATGATCACCGCCGCCTGCGCGGGCCAGCAGAAGGCCGCGGGTCCCGCCGCAACCGCCTCGGTGCAGGAGCGGATGCGCATCACCAACCAGCCCGTCTACGACGTGGCGCTGTGCCACCCGCGCCAGCTCACCCTGCCCCAGCCGCCCAACCAGGCCACGCTGGTGGGTGCGCTCATCTCCACCCGCCCCCAGGTGATGGAGTGCCTGGTGGATCCGAAGAACCGCGGCCAGGGTGCCACCACCAAGGCCACGGTGAAGACGCACATCACCGAGACGGAGGCCACCCACGCCGTCACGGGCGAGAACCTCACGCCCGAGGGCCAGAAGTGCATCCAGGACGCGGTGAACAAGGCCGTGGCCATCCAGCCGCTCACCACCAAGGGCGCCCAGCCGGTGGATGCGCAGGCGGAGTTCATCCACGAGCTGAACAACAGCCCGGCCATCACCTTCGGCATCAACGAGGGCTCGGACTTCTCCGGGCAGATCCGGCTCGCCCAGGAGCAGTGGTGTGACTGCTACGCGGCGTACGCCACCCAGGCGCCGCCGGTGCTGACGGCGAAGATCACCCTGAAGAAGGCCTCGGCGACGCCGGCCGACATCACCTTCGAGCCCAGCGGGAGCACCGAGGGTGACCAGCTGGCCGCCTGCCTGAAGGCGAAGATCGCCGCCCTGCCGGCGAAGCTGACCTCGGACGAGCTGAGCTTCCCCCACCGCTTCGTGCACTTCCACTCGCTGGCCACCGAGGCGGCCACGAGCCTGCCGCCCGAGCTGCGCTTCTACCAGCTGGAGCTGGTGCGCGGGCAGCGCGCGGCGAGCACGGCCATCGCTTTAGGCGTCCGCGCCAACGCGGCCGAGGCGTATGACGCCATCGTCACCGAGTACAAGAAGGACCCGAAGAAGAACTGGAACATGGTGTCCCAGCTCAAGGACAAGTGCGCCGCGCTGGTGAAGGCCGCCGACGAGTGGATCGCCGCCATCGAGGCGCAGCAGTCCGCCGAGCAGCAGACCGTGACGATCGTCCAGGAGCTCAAGGCCAAGGACGAGGGCTGGGCCAACGTGGAGACGGCCAGCCAGGCCGCCCTCGCCAACACCCAGAAGGACCTCGAGGCGGCCAGGCAGCGCCGCACCGAGGACCAGGCCGCCTGCCCCAAGGAGCGCGGCAAGTAGTCTCTCGGAAGTGAGGCGACGAAGGCGCGGGAGCCTCCTGGGGCCCGCGCCTTTTTCGTGCCCGGAGGTGCGCGGCCAGGGCCGTCAGTCCACGGGCCCCTGCGCGATGATGACCCAGCCCGGAGGGTTGATGGGCACGCTGCCCATCTGGCCCGGAGGGATGGCGCGCAGCTTCTGGACGGTGGCCGGCCAGTCCTGCTCGGGGCCATAGGGCCGCAGCTTGCGGCGGTGCAGGGAGAGCGCCACGAAGCTCACGCACAGCGCCAGCGCGAGCGCGGGCCTCCAGCGCACCGGCCCCAGGGTCTGCAGCGCTACCAGCCAGAGCAGCAGCCCCAGCGGTGTCCCGCCCCACGAGTGCCGGTCCCGGAAGGTCGCCGTGGTGTGGATGAGCCCGAACGAGGGCTCCCCCTCGCTGCCCGGCCGCACGTACCAGGTCAGCGGCAGCATCCCCCAGAGGCACAGCGCCGCCACCACCAGCAGCAGCACCGTGACGCTGCGAGTCCGGAGCAGCCTCCACGCCAGCAGCGCCAGCAGCACCGCGGAGAGCGCCAGGAACGCCCCCGGGCTCCGGTGCAGCCAGAGGGTCGCGTGGTCCCCGACGAGCGGATGGACGAGGAAGCGCGTGGAGAAGACGTAGAGCGCGCCGAGCACGTAGTCGATCGCGTCCCATCGCTCCGCGGGCTTGAACGTGCCCAGGCTCTGCTGGTGGTGCCACGTCACCGTGTTGACCACGACCCAGCCGAGGATGATGGCCAGCGCCAGCCACTCCATCCGCTGCGCGCGGGGCTCGTCGCCGCGCCGCCAGCGCACGAGCGCGCGCAGGGCGAACACCGGGGTGAGCACCACCAGTTCGCCCGCCGTCGAGCCGATCACGAAGAGCAGCCCCAGCTGCCAGGCCCTCAGCGGGACGGCCAGATCCTCGAGGCACAGCAGCACCGCGGCCAGGAAGACGGCGGAGTGGAGGTTGGCGAGGTTGCCGGCGATCTCCCCCAGCCCGGGCAGGAAGCACAGCGCCACGGCCGCCAGGACCCGCAGCCCATCGCTCGGGAGGAGCGCCCTCATCGACGGCCGCGCCAGCATGGACGCCGAGGCCGCATAGAAGGCCAGGCTGGTGACGGTGACCAGCCTCGCGAAGGCCTCCAGGGGGAGCAGCGTGAAGGTGGCGGCGAGCAGCCGGGGCAGGACGTGGAAGTAGCCGGCGTACTGCTCGAGCGTGGCGCCGTACCCGCGCGCCAGCGCGTCCGCGAGGAACAGGGCCCCATCCTCGGCCCACAGGTGCGCGTGGATGAGCCGGCCCCGGCTCCGCAGCAGCAGCACCCCGAGGCAGAGCAGGAAGGTCAGCGGGACGACCCATCGCCGGGAATCGGCTCTCATTCGAGGCGCACCTTAGTGCGCGAGGTGCGCCTCGGCACGCGCGACGGTGGGGAGCGTGAAGAAGAAGGTGCTCCCCAGGCCGGGCCTGCTCTCCACCCAGACCTGCCCGTCGTGGGCCTCGACCAGGCCTTTCACGATGGCCAGCCCCAGCCCGGCCCCGTTCCTCCTGCCCCCCTGGGCCTGCCAGAAGGGCTCGAAGAGGTGCGGCAGGCTCTGCTCCGGAATCCCCAGCCCGGTGTCCTGGACCGAGAGGCGCAGCATGTCCCCGGCTGGCTCGACCCGGAGGGAGATCTGCCCTCCCTCGGGCGTGAACTTGAGCGCATTGCCGAGCAGGTTCGAGAGGATCTGCACCAGGCGGTCCCTATCGGCCAGGACGTCGGGGCAGTCCTCCGGAATGGAGACCGTGAGCTGGATGGACCGGGCCTCCGCGAGGGTGCGATGCAGCTCGAGCACCTCCCTGACGAGCGGAGCGAGCGGCTCGGGGCGGCGCTCCACGGCGATACGTCCGGCTTCCAGGCGGGCGACGTCCAGCAGATCCTGGATGAGCCTGTTGGAGCGCGCGACCGCTTTCTGGATGCTCTCGAGCTGCTTCCTGTCCGCGGGGCGCTCTTCCGGCAGCCGCTTCAGGAGGGTCTGCGTGCTCAGGGAGACGACCTGGAGGGGAGTCCGGAGATCGTGCGCGACGATCCGGAGCACCTCGTCGCGAACCCGGGTGGCCTGCTCGGAGCGCATGTAGAGGCGCGCGTTGTCGATGGCCAGCGCGGCGCGGCGCGCCAGCTCCTCGGCCAGCATGAGGCTGCGAGCATCGTAGCGGCGCCCGGACTCGGAGGCCGCCAGGATGATGGCGCCCAGGGTGTGCCCACGCGCGAAAAGCGGCACGACCATGCCCGAGCGCGGCTCGAGCTGAAGGAGCAGCTCCAGGTGCCGCTCGTCCTCCGCCGTCTCCTCGAGCACCTCGTGGGGTATCTCGGGGAGGAGCGCCGGCTCACCCGTGCGGATCACCCGGGAGGCGATGTGTCCGTGCCGGGCCGGATCATGCGAGTAGAGGGAGAGCAGTGTTCGCAGGGTGGCTTCCTGCCTGGCGCTGGCGGCGGCCCCCTCCACCGCCACCACCTTTCCCTCCTCATCCAGGAGATCGATCACGCACCAGTCCGCCAGGGCGGGCACCACCAGGCGCGCCACGATGCCGAGCGTGGCTCGCGAATCGAGCGAGCCCGCGAGCTGGGGCCCCGTGTCCGCCAGGAAGCGCCAGTCCTGCTCGAGCCGCTTGCGCTCGGAGATGTCCTGGATCTGCGCGATGAAGTAGAGCGGCTCTCCGCGGGAGTCATGGACGAGCGAGCCCGTCAGCAGCACCGTGACGAGGTGTCCCTTCTTGTGGATGTAGCGCTTCTCGAGTTGATAGGAGCTGATCTCTCCCTCTCGGAGCCGGCGCGCGTTCTCGAGGTCCACCTCCAGGTCCGCCGGCCAGGTGATGTCCTGGAACGTCCGGGCCAGGAGCTCCCGCTCCGAGTAGCCGACGATCTCGCACAGGGAGCGGTTCACGTTCAGGAACCGGCCATCCAGACCCACCAGGGCCATCCCGATGGCGGCATTCTCGTAGGCCGTGCGGAAGCGCTCCTCGCTCTCGCGGAGTGCCTCCTCGGCTCGCTTGCGCTCGGTGCTGTCGCGCAGGATGGCGGTCATCAGCATCGTCCCGCCCACGTCGACCTTCGAGACGCTCGCCTCCGCCGGGAACTCCTCACCGCTCTTGCGCAGGCCCAGAAGGGTCGGCCGCTCGTCCAGCCGCCGCGTGGTCCGCGGCCCCGCCGCGAAGTCCCGGACGTGTTGCCGGTGGATGGCCCTGAGCCGGGGGGGCAGGAGGATGTCCAGCGGCTGTCCGAGGACTTCCCCCGCGGAGTAGCCGAAGACGCGCTCCGCGCTCGCGTTGAAGAGGGCAATCCGCTGGTGCTCGTCGATCGAGATGATCGCGTCGGCGGCGTTGGAGACGATGCCGGAGAGGCGGGCCTCCGACAGACGTGCCGCCTTCTCCAGCTCGCGCCGCCGCAGGTCCAGCCGCCGGAGGCTCGCCGCGTTCCACGCGATGAGGATCAGCAGGACCGACGTGGTGATGACCACGAAGATGGCGACCCCGCCCGAGCTCCCATACATCCCCCGTCGCATTCCCATCAGCTGGAAGGCGCCCACCACCGTGGGAACGAAGATGGCGGCCGGGAGCAGCCGCCGCGCCATGAAGCCGCCCGCGTCATCCCCGGTGAAGACCTTCATCAAGCCGCGCTCGGGCCGGGCACAGAGCAGCCCCAGCGACAGCGCCAGGAACGTGGCCGCGGTATGGACCGACAGGCGGGTGAAGAGCGGGAACGAGGCGCCCTCTCCCTGGGAGGCCACCAACCCCTCCTCCATATACAGGTAGCCGAGGAGGGCCAATGAGGCGACGCCTCCGAGCAGGAGCGCGAGGTACTGGGCCGGGCGGTGCCCACCCCGTGTCTCGGCGTCCAGCCACCGGAGGGAGAGCCCGGTCAGGATGAAGCAGAGCGTGGTCGCCGGCGCGGCCCGCCCCGGACGATACGGGGCCAGGCTCCGGACCGTCTCCGGGAAGAGGATGAGATCGATCCCGAGATCGACTCCAAAGAGGTACTCGGAGAGCGTCAAGCCTCCCAGCACGACCGCCGCGAGCGCGAGCGCGTGGCTGACTCCACGACGGAGTGAGCTCGCACCTGGCTTGCGCGCCAGCCAGAGCGAGGCGCCGCAAAGGAAGAGGCCCACCGCCGTGTTCGGCATCATCACGCCGGAGTGCGGCATGGGGACGACGCGGACGAGGCTCAGCTGGCCCAACCACCAGCCGATCAGATCGAGCACCGCCACCAGCATGGCAAGAAGGCTCACGGCTGGAGTCAGCCTGCCGAGCACTTGCTGGAGTCGCATGAACCCTCCCTTCTCGAAGGGCCCTGGGCATGTTCACGGTGAGGATGCTGTCCGAGACAGAACGTGGTCATGGTGCACGCGAGGGCAATCGACCCTGGGGGGCAGGCCCGTGTGGCGCGCTGGGCCGCTCGAGCAAGCCTCAGCCGTGTGGCCCTCACTCCATGCGGGCCCTCCCGCCCTGCCTGGCCAGCGGGTCGCGGAGTGCCTTCTTTAGCTTGTGCGGGTTGTGGCTTCTCACGGGGGAGGAACCATGCGCTTCGTGGATCGGGAAGACGCGGGACGGCGGCTTGCTTCATTGCTCCTCGACTACGAGCGCGAGCAGCCCATCGTCCTGGCGCTCCCACGAGGAGGTGTCCCCATTGGCTACGAAGTGGCCAGGGCGCTGAGGGCCCCGCTGGACGTCTGGGTCGTCCGCAAGGTGGGAGCCCCGGGACACTCGGAGCTCGGACTGGGAGCGGTCGCGGAGGGAGGCATCGTCTACCTCAACCGGGAGCTCATGGAGGAGGTGGGCGCCACCGACGAGGACATCCAGGAGCTCGTTCGGGAGCAAGCCGAGGAGGTCTCCGAGCGGGTGAAGCGCTTTCGAGGGACACGGACTCCACCTCGGCTCCAGGGCCGCACCGTCATCCTCGTGGACGACGGCATCGCCACGGGAGGAACCATCCGGGCCGCCATCGAGGCGCTTCGGCAGATCGGCCCACGGAAGATCGTGATCGCGGTCCCCGTGGGGGCTTCTCAGTCCCTGGAGGAGCTGCAACCCCTCGTGGAGGATGTCGTCTGGGTGCATGCCACGCCCTCGCTCTATGCCATCGGGGCCTGGTACGAGGACTTCCAGCAGGTGCCCGACGCGGAGGTCGTGCGGCTTCTGGAGCGTGCCCGGCAGAGGCACGACGCCTCGGAAACCCGCCCCGCCATGGGCGAGGCTCCGGGAGAAGAGCAGGAGGTCTCCATCTCCGCTGGAGACGCGCTCCTGGGTGGAACGCTCGGTGTGCCGCTGGCCCCCCGGGGGCTGGTGCTGTTCGCCCATGGGAGCGGCAGCAGCCGGTTCAGCCCGCGCAACCGCCACGTCGCGGCCATCCTGCGGCGGCACGGGCTGGCCACGCTCCTCTTCGATCTGCTGACGAGCGAGGAGGAGACCATCGACGAGGTGACGGCGGAGCTGCGCTTCGACATCGACCTGCTGGCGCGGCGGCTGGTCCAGGTCACGGACTGGGCCGCCTCCTTCCCGGCCACCCGAGGCCTCGCCATCGGCTACTTCGGCTCGAGCACCGGAGCGGCCGCGGCCCTGCTGGCGGCCAGCGAGCGGCCCATGCGGGTGGGCGCCATCGTGTCGCGGGGCGGTCGCCCGGATCTCGCATGGGACAGGCTGGAGGCCGTCCGCGCCCCCACGCTCTTCATCGTGGGGGGGCGGGACAGCTCCGTCATCGAGTTCAATCGGTGCGCGAGCGAGCGGATGAGCGCGCCCCGGGAGCTACAGCTCATCCCCGGCGCCTCCCACCTCTTCGAGGAGCCGGGGGCGCTGGACTCGGTGGCCGAGCTCGCGGGCAGGTGGTTCATCCAGCACCTCTCGAGGGCAACCCTCGAGGAGGAGGCCTCTCCCGCCTGACCGGTGCCCTGCTCCATCGCGGGAGCATGCTCCACCCAGGGCGGCTCGGGCCCCCGGCTCAGGCGGGCTGCGGCTGGCCAGTGGCACCTGGCGGGCGCCGGCCCCGCGCCGCCGTGAGGACGAGCGCCCCGAGCCCGAAGAGCAGCGTGGCCAGCACGATCAACGCGCCGAGCACCGGGACACGGCCCACCAGCGTCAGGAGCACCAGCCCCACCAGCAGCGTCAGGAGGAGGGGCGTGCCCGCCTTGCCGAAGCGATCCGTCAACCACCGGCCGATGAACATCCCCACCACGGGGAAGCACAGCGCCAGCGCCAGCGCGTACAACCCCAGGGCCAGCAGGCCGATCCACCAGCCCCCGAGCAGCACTCCCAGGAGGAAGATGAGCCCCGCGAGGATGGGAGTGCCCACGAACACGGCGGCGCCCCAACCCAGGCTCTTCCAGGGGGATTGTCGCAGCGTGGCTGGCACCCGGCGCGCGAAGTCCGGCGAGAGCAGGACGAGCAGCAGCCCCAGCGCGAAGAGGCCCACCAGCGAGCGGACCCAGCCGATGAGGTAGAGCAAGGGCAGCGATCTCGCCTGCTCCCGCGGGCTCAGCCGCTCCACGATCCCCGCCACCGGGACGCCGCTGGCGATCTTCGCCTCCTGGGCGCTGCGGTAGCGGAGGCTCCCGCCGACACTCGCCGTCTGGGAGAGCTGGAGCGTGCCCACCTCGGCCCAGAGGTCGCCGCTCACGGGAGCCCCCACCGTGAGCGCCTCCGCCGCCGCTCGCACCTCACCGCCCACCGGGCCCTGGATCTCCGCCTGGTTGGCCGCCAGGAAGACGTCACGGCCCACCTGCGCGCCAGGCACGATGCGCACCAGCCTGCCGGCGAGCAAGCCGTCCTCCCGCACCTGGCCCGCGATGACGACTGTCTCCCCCGCCGACCGGATGCTCCCCCGCACCTGGCCGGTGGACTTGAAGTCCGCGGCCATGGACATCACATCCCCTTCCACGTTGCCGGAGATGTCCACCGTCCTCGCCATGGTGAGCACGTCTCCCCTCACGGTGCCTCGGATGAGGACCGTGGTTCCGAACGCGTAGAGGTCCTCCTCGATGATCTCCTCCGGGCCTATCGTCACCACGTCTCCCTGGCGCACCTCCACGGCCAGAGCCTCCGCGGGAAGCAGGACTCCGAGCAGCGCCCCGACCAGGAGCAGGGCTGACAGCCCCCGCCTGTGAACTGCGCGATTCGCGAGCGTGAACATGGCACGCACCTCCCTGCACCGATCTCCGAACGGTCAGCACATGGTGGGGCGGCCCCGAGCGCCGCGCCAACGGATGGCACTCGCTCGATCCTCCCGCTGCCCCCGGCGTCCAGGGATCTTGCGCGGCCTCAGCGGCCCTCCGTACCTTTCCCGGCGCTGCACGGAGGAACCCTTCATGGAAGAGGCCCCGAAGTGAGCTGGATCTGGCCGCTGCTGGCAGGCTTCCTCGTCAGCTCGGCGGCGCTCGTGGGCAGCAGCGCCATCCTGCTACTGGGGCAGAAGGCGGAGCAGGCCTCGACCTGGCTCCTCTCGTTCGCGATCGGGACACTGCTCGGGGCGGCGACGCTCGGACTGCTGCCAGAGGCCCTGGAGCATGCGCCGGCCGAGCGGGTGATGCCCCTGCTGCTCTCGGGGATGCTGGCCTTCATCCTCCTGGAGCGCGTGCTGCGGTGGCGCCACCCGCATGAGCATCACGCCGGCCTGCACCACCCGGAGGTCGAGCAGGCGACCGCCACCATGCTCTTGTGGGGGGATGCGGTCCACAACTTCATCGACGGCCTGGTCCTCGGAGCCTCCTTCAGCGTGAGCCCGGCGGCCGGCCTCACCGCCTCGCTGGCGGTCTTCGCCCACGAGGTGCCCCAGGAGCTCAGCGACTTCGCCATCCTCCTGCGGACAGGCATGTCCCGGCGCCGCGCGCTCCTGCTCAACTACCTGTCCGCGCTCAGCCTCATCCCCGGGGTGCTCATCGCCTTCATGGGCGCCTCCTTCTGGAGGGAGAGCATCGGCTGGCTGCTGCCGCTCGTCGCGGGGGGCTTCATCTACATCGCCCTGGCCGATCTCGTCCCCGCGCTCCACCACCGGCGCGGCGTCCGGGCGGGCATCCTCCAGATGCTCCTGCTCCTGGCGGGCATCCTGGTGCCGTGGGGGCTCGGCCGGCTGCCCCATGGCGCATGAAGGCGCCGCCGTGAGGACTGGCTCCCGTCACGGAGAGTGGACAGGGTACGAAGGCTCGCGGGAGGCACCATGCCCATCGTCTGCGCCACTCATTTCTCCGAGGCCGCCCATGCGGCCTGTGAGGCAGCGGCCCTGCTGGCCCGGAAGGCGGGCGACACGCTGTGGGTCGTCCATGTCCTGCCCAAGGACACGGTGAAGGCGCTCGGAAAGCCCCTGCTGGTGGCGGCCGAGGGAGCGCTCGCCGCCGAGGCCCGTCGCCTGGAGGAGTCTGGCGCCAGGGTCCAGTACCAGCTCCTGACGGGCGAGCCCGCCGAGGTGCTCCAGGAGTTCGCGGTGAAGCAGGGGGCCACCCTGGTGGTCACCGCGGCCCCGAGCCGGGACACTCCGTTCCTGGGACTCGGAGGCACGGTGGATCGGCTGGCGCAGGCGCTCGAGGTGCCGCTGCTCGTCGCCCGAGAGACACGCGCGCTGGAGGCGTGGGCGCGCGAGGAGAGGCCCCTCAAGGTGCTGCTGGGAGTGGACCGCTCGCGGCCCTTCGAGGCGGCGCGAGACTGGGTCAAGGCGCTGTGCGGGCTGGGGCCGGTGGAGCTGGTGGGAGGCCGCGTCTTCTGGGCGCACGCGGAGGCGCAGCGGTTGGGGCTACAGCACCCCGCGGGCTTCGGGGAAGCGACCCCGGAGCTGTGCCAGGCGCTGGAGCGGGAGGTGGAGGCGCTGGTGGAGCCCTTGTCGAAGAGCTGCCCCCAGGTGCGCGTGCGGCTGGAGGAGGGCATCGGCCGCATCGCCGATCACCTCGTCACGCTGGCGCAGAAGGAGGAGGCGGACCTGCTGGTGGTGGGGACCCACCACCGCCGGGCGATGGCCAGGCTCTGGAGCGTGTCGCACCACGCGCGGAGGCTGGCGCCGATGTCCGTGGTCTGCGTGCCAGCGCATGCGGCGACGCGTGGAGCGGGCGCGGAGCTGCCCCGGGTCCGCACCGTGCTGGCGACGACGGACCTCTCCGAGCTGGGCGACCGCGCCATCGCCTACGCGTGCGCGCTGCTGCCCCCGGGAGGCACGCTGCACCTGCTGCACGTGGCCCCACCCCAGGCGACACCCGAGCAGCTCAGCGCAAGGAGGCAGCAGCTCGAGCAGAGCCTCCCCCGCGCGGCGACCGAAGGCGGACGCACGGTGGAGCTGAGCGTCGTGTCGGGACATGAGGTGGCCGACCTCATCACCCAGGCCGCCGAGAGACACTGCGTGGATCTCCTCTGCCTGGGCACCCACGGCCGGACGGGGATGAAGCGGGCCGTGCTGGGCTCGGTGGCGCAGGCGGTGCTGGCTCGCAGCGATCGCCCGGTGATCCTGGTGCGTACCCCCACCGCCTGAGCCCCGTCCTCACGCGTGCGCGGGGCGGCGAGCGCCCTTCTCGCATCTCGGGGACGAGGGAGTGCTCCATCGCCCGCGACCGCTTCCCACGTCGAGCAACAACGCGACAACCAGCCCCACGACGGGCCACAGCGTCCACTGCCCGCCGAACCACCGCTGCACGGCCGAGTACCAGAGCAGCGTCGTGGGCAGGAAGAAGAACCCGAGGATGGGCCAGAGCCGCGTGGGGAACATGCCCTGGAACCAGCTCGTGAAGAACCAGAGGATGAGCACCACCAGCCTCGGGACGAAGAGCGAGAGGCACCCCAGCAGGACGGGCATGTCCGCCTCCTGTCAGGCCGAGCGGAATCGCCGGGCGGCGAAGACTCCCGAGCCGACCTGCCTCCAGGAAGTCCGCCCTTGAAGGTGCACCGGGGCGGTGGCGCCCGCCAGCGAGAGCGGGCAGTCCTCCCCGGCGCCCCCCCGTCCGTCAGCCCTGGCCCCACCTGGAACCGGGGCGAGGGCCAGCAAGCACCGCTACTCCTGCGCGAGGTAGATCTGACCGCGCATCTCTCCGTAGTAGGTGTGGGCCTTGGTGTGGAGGTTGAAGTAGAGCACCCCCTTCTTCGCCAGGTACTCGAGGCCGGCCAGCGTCTTCGCCTGGGCCAGGAAGCCCAGCTCCGCGGGGCAGCTCTCGGGCAGCGAGGGCTTCATCCGAGGCATGTCCTTGACGAAGGAGACGTTCTTGTTGGTCAGCTCCATGGAGAGCTTGCCGTTGGCCAGCTTCTTCGCCGCGCTCTCCTGCTCGCCAAAATCCACGATGATGGGGCCGAGCACGCCCGGCGGGCCGCAGTGGATGTGGAACATGAGGATGTCGGAGGCATTGACGCCCTGGATCTCGACCTCGACATAGGCCTTGCTCAGATCCTTGGCGAACTTGATCTGCCCATAGCCCCGGGACTTGCGGCTCTCGCGCGGCACCGAGGGCGCCGTGGCCCCCAGGCTCTTCTCCAGCACCTTGGGGATCTCCGACTCCTCGCCGGGCTCCTGGGCGGGGCTGAGCCAGGCCTCGTAGACCGTGAACGTCGTGGCGCCGAGGGCCGGATCCTTGGCGTGAGCGGGCAGCGTGGACACAGCGAGGGTCAATGCGAGGACCGTTGGGATGCGCATGGTGGGCTCCACCGGGAAGTTGGTGAGCTGCTTCGTAGCCCCAGCGGCGCTCGCCCGATGGCCAAAGACGGCCATGCGGTGTCCAATCGCTGTGCAACCCCCGGCAGGGAGGTGAGTGCATGGATCTGGAAGAGCTGCGAGCCTTTCTCGACGTCGTGGAGACCGGCTCGTTCCTGGCCGCCGCGGATGCCCTGGGCGTCTCGCGGACGACCTTGCGACGCCGCGTCGAGGCGCTCGAGGCCCGCGCCGGCGTGGCGCTCCTCAAGAGCACGCGTCAGGGCGTCGTCCTGACAGAGGCCGGCGAGGTGCTCGCCCAGCGCGGGCGCATCATGATGCAGGAGACGTCCGCGCTGCTCAGCTCCATCCGCGAGCTGGGCCAGGCCCCCTCGGGGACGCTCCGGATGGTGATGCCCGTGGGGCTGCCTCCCCACCTGCTCGCTCCGCTCTTCGGGATGTTGCGCACCTCCTATCCCCTGCTGAGCGTGCACGCCCGCTTCAGCGCGGATCCCCTGGGCGAGCCGCTGGACGACGTGGACATGGCGATCCACTTCGGGGAGGACATGCCTCGGGGGCCGTGGCTCTCGCACGTGGTGCTACGGGTGCGAGAGGGGCTGCTCGCCAGCAAGGAGTACCTGGAGCGGCGAGGCGCCCCGCGCTCGTTGAGGGAGCTGCAAGGCCACGAGCTCTTCTCATGGGAGGCGCCGGGAGGGGATGCGCGCTCCTGGCCCACGCCACGGGGCACCACGTTCACGGTCGAGCCGGCGCTCATCACCCCGGACATCCACCTGATCCGCTCCTGCGTCATCGCCGGGATGGGCATCGGCCTGCTCCCCAGCGTCGAGCTGGCCGATCCCGGCATCCCCGAGGATCTGCTGGTGCCCGTGCTGCCCGACGAGGTGGGACGCGAGCGCCCCGTCCGCATCAGCGTGCCCGAGGCGCTCGCGGAGATTCCCAAGATCAAGCTGGTGCTCACGCACGTGCGCCGCTCCCTGGATCCCCTGTGAGGACAGCCTCCCGCCCGCGAGCCTTGCCTTCCCAGGGAAAGGCGCCGACAGCTTCCCTTTAGGGAAGGGTACCAACCATCACGTCCCGTTATGTTCGCCATGACTACGGGTGCGCTTGGATGGAAGAGAAGCTCTTCGGGGCCCCTTGGGGGTGGACGGGTGAATTCACGGCAGCCTCACACCAGCCCTGTGAAGGTGCGGGCTGGAAGCTTGTCCTTGGAGGAACGCTGCGAGTGGATGATGCAGGTCAATCAGGTGCTGGTGGCCCACCCGGAGGAGGAGGGGCTCTACCGCGCCCTTGCACGGCTGGCGGTGCCGCTGCTGGGGGATTGGGGCGGAGTCGCCATGCTCCAGGGAGAGCGACTCGAGCACGTCACGCTCCTCTCCCCTGCTCCGCTGAAGACCCAAGCGCCCTGGAGCCGGCCCTCCCCCTTCAACACCCGCGTCATCCACGCGGGCAGGGCCCAGTTGCTGAGCGGCTCGACCGCATCCGTGCCGCGGGCCATCGCCGAGGATGAAGAGCACCAGCAGCAGCTTCAGGGAGCCGGGCTCCAGGACTTCATGGCGGCACCGCTCTTCCGCGAGGGCGTGTCCCGGGGCTGCCTCTGGTTCGCCTCGACCGATCCCATGGCTCCGCTCGGGCTGGAGGAGCTGAAGCTCGCCGAGCAGCTGGCCCTGCTCGCCTCACCCGCGCTCGAGGCCGCCCGGCTGCACGCGGTGGAGCAGCAAGGGCGCGAGCACAAGGCCGGGCTGAAGCAGAAGACCGAGAGCTTGAGCCGGGTCGCGTCCGCCCTGGGCAAGGCGCTGCTGCCAGCGCAGGTGGCCGATGCCGTCATGGGAGAAATCAAGACCGCGCTCCACGCCTGGGCGTCGGTGGTGTACCGACTCGATGCGAGCGGTGAGGCCCTGGAGCTGCTCCGCTCCCGAGGCTACGGCGCGGAGGCCACGCGTGGGTTCGAGCGGCTTCCCCTGGAGCTGAACACGCCCATCACCGTCGCGGTGCGCCGCCGGGAGGGCATCTGGGTCGAGTCCGCGGAAGCGTTCCGGCGTGACTACCCCGAGCTGGCCGCGCGCGTGCCGCCCCGGCCGGGGGCGCGGGTGGCCCTTCCCCTGCTCATCGAAGGCCGAGTCCTGGGGGTCCTGGCGATGAGCTTCGAGACGGACCACTCCTTCAGCGACGAGGAGCGCGCCTTCGGCCTCGTCCTCGCGCAGCTCTGTAGCCAGGCCCTGGAGCGCGCCCAGCTCTGCCTGCGGCTGCAGGGGCAGCTCGAGGAGCTCCGGACGCTGCTCGACGTCCTGCCCATCGGGCTCGTCATCTCTCGCGATCGCGAATGCGAGCAGGTCGAGCAGAACCTCGCGCTGACACGGATGCTGGGCCCAGCGGCCCACGTCTTCCATCGAGGACGGGAGCTGGAGCCCGAGGATCAGCCTCTCCAGCGGGCCGCCTCCTCGGGCTTTCCGGTGCTCGACTTCGAGATGGAGGTCGAGCAGGAGGGAGGTCCGCGGCGCACGCTGCTCAGCTACGCGACCCCGCTCTTCGATCCGACGCACCGCCTGCGTGGAGCCGTGGGGGCGTTCCTCGACATCACCGAGCGCAAGAGAGCCACCGAGGCGCTGCAATTGCTGGCCGACAGCGGCCCGCTCCTGTCCGCCTCGCGCGACCCGAAGCAGACGTTCCAGGGCCTGACCCGCCTGTGCATCCCGACGCTGTCACGCCTGGCGCTGCTCTATACGGGCACGGAGCAGAGGCTCCAGCTGATGTCCTACGCGCACGAGCAGCCCTCCCTGGAGCCGCTCCTGGCGGAGCTGGGGGTCAGGACGAAGCTCCTCGAGCTGCCGCTGCTCCAGCGGGCCCTGAAGAAGGGCAAGAGTGTGTCGCTCGACGTGTGGCGTGCGCTGGCCAGAATCAGTCATGACGACGCGGAGCTGAGTGAGCTGCCGCGCAGGCTGGCCGTCCGTGAGGTCCTGCTCCTGCCGCTGGTGGTCAGCAAGCGGGTGGTAGGCCTGCTGGTGTGTGGAGTGGACGAGGAGCACTCCTCGAAGGGGACCCGTACGCTCGCGCGGGCCTTCGCGCAGCGGGCGGCCTTCGCGGTGGACAACGCGAGCCTCTATCGAGAGGCTCGAGAGGCTCGAGAGGCGTCAGCCGCCGGCAAGGGCTCGTAGGGGCGGCCGGTGACGAGCGGCCCCTGCCAGTCCCCAGCGCTGGCTCGGGGGCAGGCGCTCAGGCCCCGGCTGGCGGGCAGCCTGCCCCGGCGAACCGGTGGACATGAGCCTGGAGCACCTCCCACTTTTCCAGGGGAGGTAGCGCCCATGCCTGACGACAGGAGTGAGGACCCCATCTACAAACGCGCCCGCAAGCGGGTCGAGGAGCTGCGCGAGTTCTACACGCACCTGGGGATCTACTTCGCGGTGATCCTGGGCTTGTTCCTGATCAACATCCTGGCGAACCCTCGGGTGCTCTGGTTCATCTGGCCCGCCATCGGCTGGGGCGTCTTCGTGCTGTTCCATGGACTCACCGTCTGGTTCGAAGGGGGCATCGGCCAGCGGTGGGAGGAGCGCAAGACTCGCGAGCTGGTGGAGAGGGAGCGCTCGAGGTGGGGCCCGCGGCCTCCCCAGCCTCGCGCCCCTTGAGCCAGCGCGGCCCGCTGGGGCCCGAGCGGCGGCGAGCGCGGGCTATGGAGGACCGAGGCGCCTGCGGAGGACATGGAGGGCCCACCCGCTGGTGAGGATGGCCAGAGCGCCCAGGCCCAGCAGCACGAGGGTGCGCTGCTCGAGGATGCTCTCGCCGAGGTAGACGGTGCCCACCGCGTACGGCAGCTCCGCCAGCGCCAGGACCGCCAGGTACCTGCGCACCCCATAGCGCGCCAGGCCGAGCACGTAGCCAGGAATCTCGGAGGGGACCGCCAGCTGGAAGAGGAGCACCAGGCCCCAGGGGGTGTGCCGGGAGATTCCCTCCTCGTAGCGGGCGAGCCCCCGGGCCGAGGTCAGCCGGCGGACCACCGGCCGGCCCCAGAACCGCGCGAGGGCATAGGCGCTGACGCCTCCCAGGATCCAGCCGAGCCAGAGCAGGAGCGCGCAGGCGAGCTTCCCCCAGGCGTGGACGGCCACGGGCACGAGCACCGCGCTGGAGAAGAAGGCCATCATGGCCGAGAGCGCGGACAGGAGCAGGAAGAGCACCGCGCCCCGCACGGGGTGCTCGGTGATGACAGGCTCCGCCCTGGCAAGCCCCCAGGACAAGGCGGACCTGAACGCGTCGGAGGAGACCAGGAGGGCCAGGCCCCCGAGCAACAGCAGGAGGATGAGTGCTCGCGTCCAGACCGCCATGGGAAGCCGCTCCGGGAGAGGAGGCAACGTCGTCGTTCTTCGTCCCATTCTGCGCACCGGACAGGGCAACGAGGCAGTTCCTGGACTGAACCTGTGCATGGGCGCGTCGCGAGGCCCGTTCACCGTCGGCCCCACCCGGGTTGCGCGCCGCGTCCAGCGTCGCGAAGTACGAGCCAGACGTCGGAACTGAACGAGCAGGCCCTCTCATCTTTGCGCCCCAGGACATTGCCTCGATGCCGCCTTGAGGCCGGCCCTCGGGTTCCTTCAGGGTCTGGCGCCTGTCGCACGCCCGTGACCGCGTGGGAGTCCACATGCCAGAAGTCCCCTCATCCGCCTCCGAGAAGGCACGAGCCAGGCTCTCGCTGGAGCAGTTCGAGGCGCTGCTGGCGGCGCTGCGGAGCGACGGCTGGCAGCTCACCGGGCCCGCCGTTCGACAGGGAGCCATCGTCCACACCCGGCTCTCCGGGGCGGAGGAGCTCCCCCGCGGCTGGACGGCGGTGCAGGCAGCCGGGAGGTACACGCTGGCGCGGCGCGAGGACGAGGCGCTCTTCGGCTACTCCGTGGGCCCCCAGTCCTGGAAGCAGCTCCTGTTCGTTCCCAGGCTGCGCCTGATGCGCGCCCAGCGCGAGGCAGAGGGCTTCCGCGTCGAGCCCGAGCCTGCCGAGCCACCCCGGCTGGCCCTCATCGGAGCCCGCTCGTGTGATCTGCACGCCATCGCGGTGCAGGACCGGACCTTCCTCGAGGGCCCCTACGAGGACCCGGACTACGCCGCCCGGCGCGAGCGGCTCTTCGTGGTGGCGGTGAACTGCGGGCAGGCGGGCGGGACGTGCTTCTGCGTCTCCATGGGCACAGGCCCTCGCGCCACCTTCGGGTTCGACATCGCCCTCACCGAGCTGCTCGAGGGCGGGCATCGCTTCCTGGCGGAGGCGGGCAGCGAGCGGGGCGCGGACCTGCTGGCACGCGTGGGCGCCGGCCCCGCCTCGGAGGACGAGCTCCACGCCGCGGACGCCGTGGTGGAGCGCACGGCCCGGGGCATGGGCCGCACGATGGACACCACGGACATCAAGGACCTGCTCTACCGCAACCTGGAGCACCCTCGCTGGGACGACGTGGCCCAGCGCTGCCTGGCCTGCACCAACTGCACGCTGGCCTGCCCCACCTGCTTCTGCTCCACGGTGGAGGACACTTCGGACCTTCGAGGCGAGGTGGCCGAGCGGTGGCGACGCTGGGACTCGTGCTTCACCCTGGACCACTCCCATCTGCACGGAGGAAACGTCCGCCACACCATCCGAGGCCGCTATCGGCAGTGGCTCACCCACAAGGTGGCGAGCTGGTGGGATCAGTTCGGCACCTCCGGGTGCGTGGGCTGCGGGCGCTGCATCACCTGGTGTCCCGTGGGCATCGACATCACCGAAGAGGTGGCCGCCATCCGCGCCACCGATGGCGCTCGCAGCGGTGCCTGAGAGGACCCCATGCCCCCTCCCCTTCCTTCCCTCGAGCAGCACCCCTTCCTGAGCGGGCTCTCGCCCGAGCAGGTGAGCCTCGTCGCCCGCCGCAGCCACGCGGTGTCCTTCCCCGCGAGGGCGTTGCTGCTGCGCGAGGGCGAGCAGGCCAACACCCTCTACCTGCTGCGCAGCGGACGCGTGGTGCTGGAGCAGAACGTGCCCGGCCGAGGCCCCACCTTGCTGGAGACGTTGAAGGGGGGCGACATCCTCGGGCTGTCCTGGCTGTTCCCACCCTACCGCTGGCACCTGGATGCGCGGGCGGTGGAGCCGGTGGAGGCCTTCGCGATCGATGCGTCCTGCCTGCGCGGCCCCACCCCGGAGCACCCCGTGCTGGAGCCGGTGCTGGCCATGCGCCTGCTGCGCCACCTCTACGACAGGCTGGAGCGCGTCCGTCTCCAGCGGCTCGATGTCTACAAGGCGGGCGCATGAACCTCCACGCGCCCCTCTCCACCTTCGCCGCGGGCCCGATGACGCCCGAGCCGCTCCGCGTACGGAGCATCCGCCGCGAGACGGCCGACACGTGGACCTTCTCGATCGACGTCTCCCGGCGTCCCGGTGGCTTCCCGTTCCGGCCGGGCCAGTTCAACATGCTGTACGCCTTCGGCGTGGGCGAGGTGGCCATCTCCATCAGCGGAGATCCTGGCCGGCCGGGTGAGCTGCTCCACACCGTGCGCACCGTGGGGCCCGTCACCCACGCGCTGCGCGGCATCGGGCGCGGAGGCACGCTGGGGGTCCGCGGGCCCTACGGCCAGCCCTGGCCCCTGGAAGAGGCTCGAGGCCAGGACGTGGTGGTGGTGGCGGGAGGGCTCGGCCTGGCCCCGCTCCGCCCCGCCATCCTCCACCTGCTGCGGCACCGCGCGGAGTACGGCCGGGTGTCCGTGCTGATGGGCGCGCGCACGCCGGAGGATCTCCCCTTCCGCCGCGAGCTGATGCGCTGGCGGACGAACTCCCGCCTGCGGGTGCTCGTCAGCGTGGACAAGGCGAGCCCTGGCTGGACGGAGCACGTGGGCGTGGTGCCGGCCCTGCTGCGCGATGTGGAGGTGGAGCCGGCCCGGACCGTGGCGTGGATGTGCGGCCCGGAGGTGATGATGCGCTTCGCCGTGCGAGAGCTGGAGCGGCTGGGAGTGCCGGACTCCCGCATCCACCTGTCCCTGGAGCGCAACATGAAGTGCGCGGTGGGCTTCTGCGGCCACTGCCAGCTCGTCCCGCACTTCGTGTGCAAGGACGGGCCGGTCTTCCCCTACGAGCGGCTCCGGCCGTTCATCCACCTCCGCGAGGTGTGAGATGGCGCGCGCACGGAAGAGGCCCACGCTCGCGGTCTGGAAGTTCGCCTCGTGCGACGGGTGCCAGCTCACCGTGCTGAACCTGGAGGACGAGCTGCTCGCGCTGGCGGATGCCGTGCGCATCGTCCACTTCGCCGAGGCCACCAGCGCGTCGCGGAAGGGACCGTATGACGTCTCGCTCGTGGACGGCTCCATCACCACTCCCCAAGACTTGGAGCGCATCCGCGAGGTGCGGCGGCTGTCGCGCCGGCTGGTGAGCATCGGCGCATGCGCCACGGCGGGCGGCATCCAGGCGCTGCGCAACTTCCGCGACGTGCAGGGCTTCCTCTCGAGCGTCTACGCGAAGCCCGAGTACATCGCGACGCTGGCCACCTCCACCGCCATCGCGGACCACGTGCCGGTGGACTTCGAGCTGCGGGGCTGCCCCATCAACAAGCGCCAGCTGCTGGAGGTGCTGAGCGCCTTCCTCCAGGGGCGCCGGCCCGACGTGCCGGCCCACAGCGTGTGCGTGGAGTGCAAGCTGCGCGGCAACGTGTGCGTGATGGTGACGGGCACGCCGTGCCTGGGGCCGGTGACGCACGCGGGCTGCGGGGCGCTCTGCCCCACCTACCAGCGTGGCTGCTACGGCTGCTTCGGGCCGATGGAGACGCCCAACACCGCCTCGCTGGCGCGGGCCTTCCAGGCGGCGGGGCACTCGGAGGCGGAGCTCGTCCGCGCCTTCCGCAACTTCAACGCGAACGCCCCGGCGTTCCGAGAGGAGAGCGAGCGCCATGACGAATAGGACGCGCACCCTCCAGGTGGACTACCTCACGCGCGTGGAAGGGGAGACGTCGCTCACCCTCCGCCTGGAGGGAGACAAGGCCACGGACGTGCGCCTGTCCATCTTCGAGCCGCCGCGCTTCTTCGAGGCGCTGCTGCGCGGGCGCTCGTACCTGGAGGCGCCCGACATCACCTCGCGCATCTGCGGCATCTGCCCGGCGGCGTACCTGATGAGTGCCTGCCTCGCGGTGGAGGACGCGCTGGGCGTACAGGTGGACGGACCGCTCCGGGTGCTGCGGCGGATCCTTTACTGCGGGGAGTGGATCGAGAGCCACGCCCTCCACGTCTTCCTGCTGCACGCGCCGGACTTCCTGGGCTACCCGGACGCGCTCTCCATGGCGAAGCGGCACGGAGAGTGGGTGCAGCGGGGCCTGCGCATCAAGAAGGCGGGCAACACACTCATGTCCATCCTGGGCGGCAGGTCCATCCACCCCATCAACGTGCGCGTGGGCGGCTTCTACCGGGCCCCCTCGCGCGCCGAGCTGGAGGCGCACCTGCCCGAGCTGCGCTGGGGGCGAGCGGCCACAGCCGAGGCGCTGGAGTGGATGGCCGGCTTCCCCTTCCCCGCCTTCGAGCGCGCATACGAGTTCGTCTCCCTGCGCCACCCCAGCGAGTACCCGCTGCTTGGCGGGCGGATCGTGTCCTCGGAGGGCCTGGACATCCCGGTGCACGGGTGGGACGCCCACTTCGAGGAGACGCAGGTGCCCTACTCGAACGCGCTGCACGCTCGGCGCGTGGGACGCGGCGCCTACCTGTGCGGCCCGCTGGCCCGCTTCAACCTCAACTTCGACCGGCTGGCGCCCGAGGTGCAGGAGGCCGCCCGCCGGGCGGGGCTGTCCGTGCCGTGCCGCAATCCATTCCGGGCGCTGCTCGTGCGGCTGGTGGAGGTGCTGCACGCGTTCACAGAGGCCATCCAGCTCATCGAGCGCTACGAGGAGCCGGCCGCGCCTTACGTGGACACTCCGGCCCGAGCGGGCATGGGCTCCGGTGCCACCGAGGCGCCTCGCGGGCTGCTCTACCACCGCTACACGCTCGACCCGGACGGCGCCATCCGCGAGGCGCGCATCGTCCCTCCCACCTCCCAGAACCAGCTCTCCATCGAAGACGACCTGCGCACGCTCGCGCCAGAGCTGGCCTCTCGGAGCCATGCGGAGGCTACCCGGCTGGCCGAGCAGGCCATCCGCAATCACGACCCGTGCATCTCCTGCGCGACGCACTTCCTCACCCTGAAGGTGGAGCGAGCATGAGCGGGCGGACGCGTGTCATCGGCCTCGGCCAGGCAGCCGCCGGCGATGACCAGGTGGGGCTGGCCGTCATCGAGCACCTGCGCGAGCGCGGCGCTCCCGACGGGGTGGAGCTGCTCACGGCCGCCGAGCCGAGCGCGCTCCTGCCGCTGCTGGAGACCCCCGCGCCGGTGGTGCTGGTGGACGCGGTGCTGGCGGCGCCCCCGGGCGAGGTGCTCGTGCTGGAGCCGGAGGAGCTGGAGCAGCGCGGGCTCTCCACGATGTCGACGCACGGACTCGGAGTGGCGCAGGCGGTGGCGCTGGCGCGGGTGCTGTCTCCCGCGGCGGTGTCCCCGTCCATCCGCATCATCGGCGTGAGCATCTCCCCGCCCGGGCGCTTCCAGCAGGGGCTCTCGCCCGACGTGGCCGCCGCCGTCCCTCGCGCCGCGGAGCACATCCTTCGAACCCTCACCCACTGGAGCCAGGAGCCGCGCCATGCATGAAACGTCGCTTGCCCGCCATGTCCTCGCCGCCGTTCTCCGGCACGCCGAGGACCAGGGAGCCTCTCGCGTGCGAGAGGTGCGCGGTTGGATCGCCGAGACGGAGTCCCTGTCCCCCGAGAGCCTCTCCCTCCACTTCGCCGCCCATGCGCGAGGCACGAAGGCGGAGGGGGCGCAGCTCTTGCTGGAGCTCATCCGAGTGGAGGCGCGGTGCCGGGCCTGTGGCCGCACCTACGCTCCGGAGCACCACGTGCTGCTGTGTCCGGGCTGCGGCAGCACGGAGGGAGAGGCGCTCCGGCAGACAGGGCTCGCCGTCACCTCCATCGAGGTGGAGTGAGGAGGACTCCGAGATGATCCGGCTGGCCATCACCCTCCGAGGCGTAGTGCAGGGCGTGGGCTTCCGCCCCTTCGTCCACGCCGCCGCCACGGCTCGGGGGCTTGCGGGCTGGGTCCGCAACCGCACCGACGGCGTCCGCATCGAGGTGGAAGGGCCAGCGCCCAGGGTGGAGGATTTCCGACGCGCCCTCGAACGAGAGGCTCCGCCCGCGGCCCGGCTGGAGCGCATCGACGTGGCGGAGCTGCCGCCCCAGCGCGAAGAGGGCTTTCGCATCCTCGACAGCGACCCGAGCGCACCTCCGCGTCCAAGCGTGCCAGCGGACCTGGCCACCTGCCCGGAATGTCTCGAGGAGCTGGCCTCTCCCCAGGAGCGGCGCTTCCGCTACCCCTTCACCAACTGCACGCGCTGCGGGCCTCGGTGGTCGCTCATCGAGTCCCTACCCTATGACAGGGCACGCACCTCCATGCGGGGCTTTGCCCTGTGCGCGGACTGCGAGGCCGAGTACCGCAACCCGAGGGACAGACGCTTCCATGCCCAGCCCATTGCCTGTCCCACGTGCGGCCCCTCCTTGCGTCTGCTGTCGCCCGAGGGGACGCGACTCTCGGAGGGAGGCTCCGCGCTGCGCGAGGCCGTGGCGGGAGTGCTCTCGGGCCGCGTCCTCGCGCTCCAGGGCCTGGGGGGATTCCAGCTCCTCGTGGACGCCACGAGCTCCGAGGCCGTGGCGCTCCTGAGGGAACGCAAGCGCCGCCCGGAGAAGCCCTTCGCGGTGATGTTCCCGTCGCTCGAGGCCCTGCGGGCCTCCTGCTCGCCGACACCGGAGGAAGAGGCCCTGCTCACCTCCCCGGCGGCCCCCATCCTGCTACTCCGCAAGCGTCCGCCTGGCCGTGGAAGGGCGCTCGTGGCCGAGAGGGTCGCTCCGGACAACCCGTGGCTCGGCGCATTGCTGGCCTATACGCCCCTGCACCGGCTGCTGCTCGACGGGGCCGAGCGTCCTCTCGTGTGCACCAGCGGCAATCTCTCCGACGAGCCGCTCTGCCTCGAGCCGGCTGAAGCCCTGGAGCGCCTGCGCGGAGTCGCCGATCTGTTCCTGGTGCATGACCGGCCCATCCTCCGCCCGGTCGATGACTCCGTGGCGCGGATGGGGCCAGAAGGCCCCATGGTGCTGCGAAGGGCTCGGGGATACGCGCCCCTCCCGCTGTCGCTCGGAGCCGACCTCCCCTGCCTGCTGGCGCTCGGGGGGCAGCTGAAGGGAACTGTCGCCCTGAGCACCGGAGACCAGGTGGTGGTGAGCCAGCACCTGGGAGATCTCGGCTCCGTCGAAGGCTCGCGGCTGCTGGAACGAACAGTGGAGGAACTGCTCCGCCTCTTCGAAGCTCGCCCGGTAGCCGTCGCGTGTGATCTCCACCCGGACCATGCCTCCACGCGACTGGGCGAGCGGCTCGCCGGAAGCTGGGACGTCCCGCTCCTGCGCGTTCAGCATCACCACGCCCACATCGCGGCGTGCATGGCCGAGCACGGGCTGTCCGGTCCGGTGCTCGGGCTCGCCTGGGACGGCGCGGGGCTCGGGACGGATGGCACCTTGTGGGGTGGAGAGGCGCTGGTCGTCGACGGCTCATGGTTCCAGCGGGTGGCCCACCTGCGTCCCTTCCGTCTGCCCGGAGGAGAGCAGGCCATGCGAGAGCCCCTGAGGGCGGCGCTCGGCTTGCTCCACGCGCTGGACGGGCCAGCGGGGGCCGCGCACCTCCGAGAAGACTTCACGCCACGCGAGGCGGATGTGCTCGCGGCGATGCTCGAGCGAGGGATCCACTCGCCGCTCACCACCAGCATGGGCCGGCTGTTCGACGCGGTGGCCGCGCTCTCTGGAGTCCGCTCGCGAGCGGGCTTCGAAGGTCAGGCGGCCATGGCCCTCGAGTTCGCCGCGGACGAGCAGGAGGCCTTGGAGCCCTACCCGCTGCCGCTCCGGAACGGGGCCCCCTCGGTGGCGGACTGGGGGCCACTCCTCCGCGCCCTGCTCATGGATCGGACGCGGGGAGCGCCTGCCTCGCTCATGGCGAGCCGCTTCCACGCGGCGCTGGCCTGCCTCGCCGAGGCCATCGCGCTACGCGTGGGCCTTCCGCGGGTGGTGCTCTCGGGCGGGTGCTTCCAGAACCTGCGTCTGCTGCGGGACACCCGGGCCCGCCTGCGCGAGCAAGGCTTCGAGGTGTGGACGCCGCGGCAGTACCCACCCAACGACGGAGGCCTGTCCCTGGGCCAGCTCGCCATCGCGGCGCGCCGGTACGAGGAGGAGCACCATGTGTCTCGGCATCCCCGGTGAGGTGCTCTCCGCGGTGGAGGGCCCGCTGCGCATGGGCCGGGTGGCCTTCGGCAGGGTCATCAAGGAGGTGTGTCTGGCCTATGTCCCCGAGGCCCATCCCGGTGACTTCGTCGTGGTGCACGCGGGCTTCGCCATCAGCCGCGTGGATCCAGAGGGAGCGCGGCGAGTCTTCGCCTACCTGGAGGAGCTCGGCGAGCCAGCCGAGGAGCGCGGGGAGGAGCCATGATGAAGTACGTGGAGGAGTACCGCGGCGCGCGGGAGGCCCACCGGTATGCCCAGGCGCTCCGCTCGCTCGTGACCCGGCCATGGACGTTGATGGAGGTGTGCGGAGGGCAGACGCACGCCATCGTCCGCTTCGGGATCGACCAGCTCCTCCCGCCTGGGCTCACCCTGCTCCATGGCCCCGGCTGTCCGGTGTGCGTCACGCCGGTGGCGCTCGTGGACAAGGCGCTGGCCATTGCCTCGCGGCCGGGCGTCCTCTTCTGCTCGTTCGGGGACATGCTCCGAGTGCCCGGCTCGGAGAAGGATCTGCTCTCCGCCAAGGCCGCGGGCGCGGACGTGCGCATCGTCTACTCGCCCATGGACGCGCTGGCCCTGGCCGAGCGGATGCCGGAGCGGCAGGTCGTCTTCTTCGCCGTGGGCTTCGAGACGACGGCGCCCGCGAGCGCCATGGCCGTCCACGAGGCCCGGCGGCGCGGGCTGCGCAACTTCTCCCTCCTCTCGGCCCACGTGCTGGTGCCGCCGGCGATGGAGGCCATCCTCGCCAGTCCCGGCCGGCGCGTGGACGGCTTCCTGGCCGCCGGCCACGTCTGCACCATCATGGGCACGGAGACGTACCAGCCCCTGGTGCGCGCCTACCGCGTGCCCATTGTCGCCACCGGCTTCGAGCCGGTGGATCTGCTCCAGGGCATCCACATGTGCGTCGCGCAGCTCGAGGAGGGCCGCGCCGACGTGGAGAACCAATACGCCCGCGCCGTGCGGACGGCCGGCAACGCGCCCGCCCAGGCCATGCTGCACGAGGTGTTCGAGGTGGTGCCCCGCGCGTGGCGAGGCATCGGTCCCATCCCGGCCAGCGGGCTGGGGCTCCGCGACCGCTACGCGGACTGGGACGCCGAGCGGAAGTTCCGCGTCGCCGAGGTGGGCGGCCGGGAGGACTCGGAGTGCCAGAGCGGCCAGGTGCTGCGCGGGCTCCTCAAGCCTCCCGAGTGCCCCGCCTTTGGCACCCGCTGCACGCCGGAGACGCCGCTCGGGGCGACGATGGTGTCCTCCGAGGGAGCGTGCGCCGCCTACTACCGTTACCGGAGGTCCATCGGGCCATGCGCATCGACATCCCCCTGAGCTGTCCCGTGCCGCTGAAGCACTCCACCGTCCAGCTCGCGCACGGCGGAGGCGGACGCCTCATGCGCCAGCTCATCGAGGAAGTCTTCCTGGAGCCGCTCCCGGCTTCGCCTCTCATGGAGCGCCATGACAGCGCGGTGGTGCCGCTCGGCGCGGAGCGACTGGCCCTCACGACGGACTCCTACGTGGTGACGCCTCGCTTCTTCCCAGGAGGAGACATCGGCAGGCTCGCGGTCTACGGGACGGTGAACGACCTGGCCATGGCCGGTGCGCGCCCGCTGTACCTGAGCGCCGGCTTCATCCTGGAGGAAGGACTGGCGCTGGAGGAGCTGCGCCGGGTGGTGGCCTCCCTGCGCGAGGCGGCCCGCGAGTGCGGTGTGCGGCTCGTCACCGGAGACACGAAGGTGGTGGACCGGGGCAAGGCGGACGGGCTCTTCCTCAACACCACGGGCGTGGGGCGCGTCCCCTCGGGGCGCTCCGTCCACCCTCTGCGCGTGCGGCCCGGGGACGTGGTGCTCGTCTCCGGGGACGTGGGGCGCCACGGCATCGCCGTGCTCTCGGTGCGCGAGGGGATCGCCTTCGAGACGCCCATCCAGAGCGACTGCGCGCCGCTCACGCCCCTGGTGGAGGCCCTCTTCGACGCGGGGGTGGACGTGCACTGCCTGCGAGACACCACGCGCGGAGGGCTGGCCTCCGCCCTCAATGAGATTGCCCTCGATGGCGGAGTAGGGCTCGTGCTGGAGGAGTCCGCGGTGCCCGTGGACGAAGGCGTCGAGGGAGCGTGCGAGCTGCTCGGCCTGGACCCGCTCTACGTGGCCTGCGAGGGCCGCATGGTGGCCTTCGTGCCCGCGCCCCAGGCGGAGGCAGCCCTGAAGGCCCTGCGCGGCCACCCGCTCGGCGCGGGAGCGGCCCGCATCGGCCGTGTCACCGAGGCCCATCCCGGCCAGGTGTCCCTGCGCACGCGGCTCGGCGGACACCGACTGCTGGACCTGCTCTCCGGGGAGCAGCTCCCGCGCATCTGCTGAGCCCCGCGCTCATCACCCGCGCAGCCAGGCACTGCGTGCGTCCCCGTGCTCGCCTCTCAGGGTGACTCCTCGCCCCCACCTCCGGCGCGCAAGCCCTGCGCGGGGATGCAAACCGTGCGCGGGGAAGAGACCGCCGGCAGGCATCGACCCCACCCAAGGCTCGGGCGGAGGGGCCGTCTCCCGGGCCGCCCTCGGCGGCGTCTCCATGGAGAGGCCGTGACTATCCAGAAGAGGGAAGAGCACGGGCCGCATGCGCTGGACCCGGCCTTGCAGTGAGACACAACCCCATGGAGGGAGCACGACCATGGACGTGACGATGACGCCGAAGAACGGGCCGCAGGCGAGCGGAGTAGCGGCGGGGTTCCCGAGTGCCCAAGAGGAGGCATCTGATCATGTCATCTGGTTCGAGAAGCTCTCGCGGGGGGATACGCCCATCGCGGGGGGCAAGGGCGCCAACCTGGGGGAGCTGACCCGGGCGGGCCTGCCCGTGCCGCGGGGCTTCGTCGTCACCGCCACGGCCTTCCATGCGTCCCTGGAGTCCATCGGCGCCCAGCTGACGGAGCTGTGGCGGCGCATCGACCCGGACGAGCCGGAGTCGCTCGCCTCCCTGTCCGAGGAGCTGAAGCAGCTCGTCCGGGCGATCGCGATCCCGGCCCCGGTGCGTGCGGCGATCCTCTCGGCCTACCGGGAGCTGGGGAAGAACCGCGCCGTCGCCGTCCGCTCGTCCGCCACGTCCGAGGACACCGCCGCCACCTCCTTCGCGGGGATGCACGAGACGTTCACCAACGTCGCCGGTGAGGAGGCGGTGCTCGAGAAGGTGCGCGAGTGCTGGAGCTCCGCCTACGGACAGCGCGTGGTGGCCTACCGCAAGAGCCAGGGCCTCTCCGAGGAGCCCACCCTCGCGGTGGTGGTGCAGGAGATGGTGGACTCGGCGCGCTCGGGGGTGATGTTCACCGTGGACCCGGCGAGCGGCAGCCGGGAGCGCCTCATCATCGAAGGGGCCTTCGGCCTGGGCGAGGTGGTCGTCGGCGGGCAGGTGGAGCCGGACACCTACGTGGTGGACAAGCAGCGCATGCGGGTGCTCGAGGCCCGCATCGGCCACAAGGACTTCAAGATCGTCCGCGAGGGCCACGGCCAGGAGCGCCGCGTCGAGCTGTCTGCCGAGGAGGCCGGGCGCCGGGTGCTGAAGGACGAGGAGGTGCTGGAGCTGGCGCGGCTGGGCATGCGGGTGGAGCAGCACTACGGCTCGCCGCAGGATGTGGAGTGGGCCGAGGAGGGCGGGCGGCTGTACCTCGTCCAGTCTCGCCCCATCACCACGCTGTCGGACACCGTGGGGCCGGCGAAGAAGTCCCAGGCCAAGGAGCCCGCGCTCGTCACCGGCCTGGGCGCCTCGCCCGGTGTCGTGTCCGGCCGGGTGCGCGTGCTGACGAAGCCCGAGGAGGGACGGCACCTGCGCAAGGGAGAGATCCTCGTGGCGCCGATGACGTCTCCGGACTGGGTGCCTACCCTGCGCCGGGCCGCCGCCATCGTCACCGACAGCGGCGGAATGACGTGCCATGCGGCCATCGTCAGCCGCGAGCTGCGGATCCCCTGCGTGGTGGGCACGCGCGTGGCCACCCGGGTGCTCCGCGACGGCGAGGAGATCACCGTGGATGGGGCCACCGGCCAGGTACGCGCGGGGCTGGAGGAAGCCCCCTCAGCCGAGCCCGTGAAGGCGTCGGTCCAGGGCGCCCCGGCCATGGCGGTGGCCCCCGCGGCTCCCGAGCCGCTGGCCACCCGCCTCTACGTCAACCTGGCCCTGCCCGGACAGGCGAAGGAGGTGGCGGCGCTGCCGGTGGATGGCGTGGGGCTGCTGCGCGCCGAGTTCATGCTCACGGATGCGCTCGGAGGCGTGCACCCGAAGCGGCTGCTGGCGCTCGGCAGGCGCCAGGAGTTCGTGGACAAGCTGGCCGCCTCGCTGCTGGAGATCACCCGCCCGTTCCGGCCGCGCCCGGTCATCTACCGGACGACGGACTTCCGCACCAACGAGTTCCGCGGGCTGGAGGGCGGCGCCGAGTTCGAGCCCACCGAGGCCAACCCGATGATCGGCTACCGCGGCTGCTACCGGTACATCCGCGAGCCGGAGATCTTCCAGCTCGAGCTGGAGGTGCTGGCCCGGGTGCGCGAGGAGACTCCCAACCTGCACGTGATGATCCCCTTCGTGCGCACGAAGTGGGAGCTGGAGCGGTGCCTGGAGGCCATCGACGAGAGCCCGCTGGGCCGGCAGCGCGGGCTGGAGCGCTGGGTGATGGCGGAGGTGCCCTCGGTGGTCTACCGCATCCCCGAGTACGCGCGCATGGGCATCACCGGCGTGTCCATCGGCTCCAACGACTTGACGCAGCTGATGCTGGGCGTGGATCGGGACTCGGAGGTGTGCGCGGAGCTGTTCGACGAGTCGGACGCGGCGGTGCTGGACGCCATCGTGCGCATCATCCGGGCCAGCCGCGAGGCGGGCATCACCTGCTCCCTGTGCGGCCAGGCGCCCTCCAACCGTCCCGAGTTCGCCGAGCACCTGGTGCGTGCCGGCATCACCTCCATCTCGGTGGACCCAGGCGCGGTGGGGGCGGCGCGGCGGGTGATCGCGGCGGCCGAGCGGCGCCTGCTGCTGGAGGCCGCCCGCCAAGGCGGCGCTCCACGTCGGCCTTGAGGGCGACGGCTCAGGCCGCCGACGCGTTGTCGTTGGCGGCCGTGGCCTCGCGGATCTTCACGCTCACCAGCTTGGAGATGCCCGGCTCCTCCATCGTCACGCCGTAGAGCGTGTCGGCCACCTCCATGGTCCGCTTGTTGTGGGTGATGAGGATGAACTGGGACTGCTTGCTCATCTCCTTCACCATCTCGTTGTAGCGGCCCACGTTGCCCTCATCCAGCGGCGCGTCCACCTCGTCCAGGAGGCAGAACGGCGTCGGCTTGATGAGGAAGATGCCGAAGATGAGCGCCACGGCGGTGAGCGCCTTCTCTCCACCGGAGAGCAGGTTGACGCTCTGCAGCTTCTTGCCCGGCGGCTGGGCGACGATCTCCACGCCCTGCTCGGCGCCCGGGCCCTCGTTGGTGAGGATGAGGCTGGCCCGCCCGCCGCCGAACAGCCGCGGGAACACCGCCTGGAACTTCTCGTTCACCACGTCGAAGGTCTGCTTGAAGCGCTCGCGGCTCGTGGCGTCGATGCGGTTGATGGCCTCCTTGAGCTGCTCCAGCGTGGCCGTCAGGTCCTTCTTCTGGCTCGACAGGAAGTCGAAGCGCTTGGTCAGCTCCGCGTGCTCGTCGATGGCGGTGAGGTTGATCTCCCCCATCTTCTCCACCTGGGCGCGCAGATCCTTCAGCTCCTCCTGCGTCTCGGGCGCCAGCGGCGCCAGCAGGTGGTAGTTGTGCAGCTCGTACGCCAGCTCCACCTGGTGCCGCTCGCGGATGCCCGCGGCCAGGTGCTCCAGCTCCAGGGCGATCTCCCGCTCCTTCAGGGAGATCTGCGACAGGCCCTGCATCAGCTCGTCCACGCGGCTGCGCAGCTCGCGGAACTGGGTGTCCTGCTCCTTCACCTCGGCGGAGACGGTCGCATGCGCCGCGCGGCGGCCCGCCAGCGTCTCGGCCGCCAGCAGGTGCTCCTCGGCCCGCTTCGTCCGAGCCGCCTCCGTCTCCTCGATCTTCCGCCGCAGCTCGTCCGAGCGGGTGGTGCCCTCGCCCACCGTCACCTGCAGGCGGTGGATGCGCTGCTCCATCTCCTTGCGCTGGGTGATGAGGCTCTCCAGCTCCTTGCGAGCCGACTCACCGCGCTCGCTGCCGGCGGCCACCTTGATGCGCAGGCCCATCAGCTCCGCGGACGCCGCGTCCGCGCGCTGCTTCAGGGACTCCAGCTCGGCGGAGAGCTGCCGCACGCGCTCCTCGCGAGTCTCGCGATCCGCCTGCCCGTGAGCCACCTCGCCGCGGCTGTTCTCCTCCTCGTGCACCAGCGCCCCGTGCGAGTGGGCGAACTGCGCCTCATCCGCCTCCACCGCGGCCAGCCGCTCGCGCACCCGGGCCAGATCCTCGCTGGCCTTGTGGAGATCCTTCTCCTGGCTGGCGAGGTTGAGCTCCTCGGCGTGCTGGTTCTTCGCCAGCCCCTTGAGGACGCTCTCCGTCTGCCCCATCTGCTTCTGGAGCGTGTAGTGGCGCGTGAGGATCTCGTTGTAGCGCTCCTCCACCCGGGCCACCTCGCCGGCCAGCTCGGCGATCTCGCGCTTCTTCTGCAGGGCGCCCACGGCCGCGCCCTCGCGTTCACCGCCGGTGAGGGTGCCATCGGCGCGCACCACCTCACCCTCCAGGGTGACGAGGGTGCACTGCGGGCCGCCCGCCGCCGCGTAGGCCCGCGCCGAGGCGAGATCCTGGACGATGATGACGTCTCCGAGCAGCAGCCGCAGCACCGGCTGGAGCGCCTCCTCGCACTTCACCTCCGCGTAGGCGCTGCCCAGCACCCCGGGGCGGCTGAAGTCCGGCTCCACCACCGGCGGCACGCCATCCAGCAGCGGCACGGGCAGGAAGCTGCCGCGGCCCTCGGAGGCCGTCTTCAGGTACTCCACCAGCTCGAAGCCCTTCTCCCGGCTCTCGACGATGACGTGCTGCAGCCGCTCGCCCAGCACCGCCTCCACCGCGCGCTCGAAGCGCGGCGGGGCCGTGAGCACGTCCGCCACCAGGCCGAAGATGCCCTGCTCGCGGAACTGCTGCCCGGCGCGAGACATCACCGCGCGCACGCCGCGATCGAAGCCCTCGTAGTTCTTCTGCAGCTCCTCCAGCGAGGCGAGCCGGCTGCGCTTGTCGGCCAGCTCCTCGCGCAGGCTGATGACCTGGATCTCGCTCTCGGCGAACTCGGCGCGGGTGCGCTCCAGGGCCTCTTCCTCGTGCGTCTTGCGCTCGGCCAGCTCCAGGGCGTTGTGGCGGCTGTCCTCCACCATCTGGAGCACCTGGCTGCGGGCGCGATCCAGCTCCTGCTCCTGGGCGCGCAGCGCCTCGGCCTCGACGCGGTTCTTCTCGCGGCGGGCCTCCATGTCCGTGCGCTGGCGAGCCAGGTTGACGAGGTTGGACTCGTGGTTGGCCAGCCGGGCCGCCACGGCCACCAGCGCCGCCCGCTCCTGCTCCAGGCGCAGGGCCACCTCCGTCTGCAGCTGCGTGGCGCGGCGCTGCTCCTCCTGCGCCACCTGCATGGCCACTTCGTCTTCCTTCCACGCCCCGGCGATGCCCGACAGCTCCGCCTCGCGAGCGGCCATGGTGTCGGCCACCTCGCCCTGACGGGCCAGCAGGATGTGCAGCTCGCCCTCGGCGGTGGCCACGCGGGCGCTCGTCTCCTCCAGGTCCTTGCGCCAGTAGGCCAGGTCCTGATCGTCGCGCTGCACGGCGCTCTCGAGCGCGTGCACCTCGCCAGCCAGCTTCTGCAGGGCGGCGGACTCGGCCTCCAGCTCGACGCGGCGCCGGGTGATGGCCTCCTCCAGCTCGCGCACCCGGTCCACGTTCTCGCGCTCCTGCGAGGTCATGCTCTCCAGGCGCGTCTGGAGCACCTTCTTCTCGGCCTGCAGCTCCAGGTAGCGGTGCGAGGCGGCGTGCAGATCGATGTCCCGCATGCGCGCCTTGAGCTTCTTGTACTTCTCGGCCTTCTTGGCCTGGCGGGCCAGCGTGTCGAGCCGCTTCTCCAGCTCGTTGGTGATGTCGGTGATGCGCAGGAGGTTGGCCTCGGTGGCCTCCATCTTGCGCTCGGCGGCCTTGCGGCGCGTCTTGTACTTGGTGACGCCGGCGGCCTCCTCGATGATGGAGCGCCGATCCTCCGGCTTGCTCGAGACGATGAGGCCCACGCGGCCCTGCTCGATGATGGAGTAGGCCTTGGTGCCCACGCCGGTGCCCAGCAGCAGCTCGGTAATGTCGAGCAGGCGGCAGACGGCCTTGTTGATGAGGTACTCGGACTCGCCGCTGCGGAACAGGCGCCGGGTGACGGTGATCTCGGGGAAGCCCTGGTACTGGGGCGCCAGCTGGTCCGTCTCCTCGATGGTGAAGGTGATGGACACCTCCGCCATGGACAGGGGCGGCTTGTTCTCCGAGCCGTTGAAGATGACGTCCTCCATGCCGCGGCCACGGAGGTTCTTGGCGCTCTGCTCGCCCATGGCCCAGCGGATGGCGTCCACGACGTTGGACTTGCCGCAGCCGTTGGGGCCGACGATGCCCGTCACGCCGTCATCGAAGCTGAAGACGCTGCGCTCCATGAAGGACTTGAAGCCGGTGATGTCCAGGCGCTTGATTCGCATCCAACGGGCTCCTGTAGGGCTTGGTGCGCGAGAAGGGTGAAATCGCTCCAAGGCCGAAAAATCGGCCCCGGAATGTGGTCAGGAGTATCAGTGTGCCGTGACACGATCAAGCGTGACCATGCACCGTGTGACCCTACATTCCGAAAGCCGTTTTGTACCGTCAGCGATGGACGGCAAGGGGTTGAAAAGTAAGAGATGCACCCTACCTTCCTGGTGATCTTTCTGGAGGAAGCCTACGTACGCGCCCTTACTCGTCCTCTCGGTCCTCGTAGGAGCAGCGCCCTCGGGTCTACCTGAGCGGTCTGACATGCCCTCCGCGGCCCCGGCCTGCCCCAACCCCTACTTCCCCTTGGAGGACGGGCTGAAATTGACCTACCGGGCGGGATCCTCGGAGCTGTTGATCTCCACCCGCGAGGTGACGTCCACGGCCGAAGGGCAGAAGGGACTCCTGGCGGTGGATCTGAAGGGCCGCAGCGGCCAGACGGAGGCCTTCTGTACCTCGGAGGGAGTGCGCACGGGGCTCGGCGGCCTGGAGGGGACGCTGCTGTCCGCTTCCGGGATGCAGGTGGAGGTCGTCGCCGCCGAGGGCGTGGCGGTTCCAGCCCCAGCGAACATGGTTCCGGGCTCGAGCTGGCGCAATTCGCTGTCGGTGAAGATGCAGCCGCCTGCGGGCTCGAAGATGCCGGCCGGGATGGTGTTTGCCAGCACGTTCGACAAGGAAGCGACCGTCGTCGGCGAGGAGGACGTGACGGTGGGCGCGGGCACCTTCAAGGCGCTGAAGGTGAAGAACCTGACGACGGCGCGGGCAAGCCGCCAGGGCGCGCAGGGGCGCACCATCGAGAGCTACATCTGGTTCGTGCCCGGGGTGGGCATCGTGAAGGTGGCCACCGGGGGCAACACGGACCTGGAGCTGCTCAAGGTGGAGCGGCCCGTGACGGCCAAGACGGAGCCGGCGCCGGTGGTGAAGAAGAAGAAGGGCGCGAAGCTCTGAGACGGAGGCTGCGGGAGGGTCACCGCTTCGAGCGGGACCTGGGTGCCTTGGGGGTCCGAACGGACTTGCTGGCCTTACGAGCCTCGGGCTTGTCCTCGAAGAGTTCCTGCACGGACTCGGCCGTCACGGCCCTGCGCAGCCAGATCTTGAGCTGCGCCAGATCCTTGCACTCCGCGATTCGCTGGTGGGAGGCGGCATCCACCTGGAGGCCCCGAGCGTCGAGCACTTCCAGCAGGGCTGCCTGCTCCCCCTTCTCACGCCCCTCCTGAAGGCCCTCCTCGCGCTCGGAGCGGAGCCGGGCGTGGAAGTTGCGCATGAACTCGCTCTGAAACTCGTACTTGCCGCTCTGCATCAGCGCCTCCAGGGCTCTCCGGGCTGCCTCGCTGAGCGAGGACAAGGCCAGGTCAACGTAAAGGTCCACGCGATCGCCTTCAAGACCCTTCAACGCCTCCAACACCGTGCGGGCGATGGTCTGGCCGATCTCTTCGTGCCCATGTGCCATGGCGGACAACACCGCCAGTTCCGGGTCTTCGCGGGCCTCCTGTTCATCCACGAGCACGGGGATGGCATCCGGCCCAGCCACCAGCGGCTGAAGCACGAAGCCCGGGTGGCCCAGCGGAATGGGCTGAGCACACCAACGGGCTACTGCCGCATCCGGCGCCACCACCAACAGCGCCGTGGGACAGCCCACCCGCGAGCGCAAGCTGGTCAGGTACAGCGGCCACGTCTTGCGCTTGTCCTCGTCCCGCCACAGTTGCACCTCCACCACGATGGCAAAGACGGGTTTGCCCTCGAGGAGGAGCACCACGAGGTCCGCCCGGTACTCGGTGGGCACCACCTCGGTGAGCTCGGCGGATTCCACGCGCGCCTCGGAGTAGCGCGGCAGCGGCAGCCCGAGCGCATCTCGCAGCAGCTCGGGCGCCAGCGTGGGGCGATTTCGGAAGAGGAGCACCAACCCCTCGTGCAGCATCGAAGCCATGGTGCGACACCCTACGCGAGGGGTCTGACCTGACAGGTCTCCAGGCTCGTTGAGGACGTCCCACGGCAGATGCCCGGGTGCGCTGTCGCCCGCCCTGGCGTAGGCTGGAGTCGGGTGAAGGGAGCAGCTCCCTGCCCTTGCACGAGGCCCTCATGGAGAGCGCGTCCCCTCCAAGCCCCCCGCCCGCCTTTCTGCCCCTGGGCACGCAGGTGGGCCCCTGGCGCGTGATGGACTGGGCCGGCTGCGGTGTCCACGGCGCCGTCTACCGCGCCGTTCGCATCGGCGACGAACACGCGGCTCCGGTCGCCCTCAAGCTCGCCATGCTCCCTCGAGATCCTCGCTTCGCTCGCGAGGCGGAGCTGCTGTCGCGGCAGCATCACCCCCACCTCCCGCGCCTGATCGATCATGGCGAGTGGCAGCATCCGGACGGCACGCTGCATCCATATATAGCGATGGAGTGGGTGGACGGAGTGCCGCTGTACGACTGGGCACGGCTGTACCGTCCCGACTCGGCACAGGTGCTGCGGCTGCTGGCCCAGGTGGCGCTGGCGCTCCAGGCGCTCCACACCCAGGAGGCCGTTCACCGCGACGTCAAAGGGGCCAACATCCTGGTCCGGCGCTGGGACGGCCGGGTCTTCCTCACCGACCTCGGCTCGAGCACCTTCCGTGGCGCGGACACCCTCACGCCACCACCGCTGCCGCCTGGAACTCCGATTTATCGCTCTCCAGAGGCCTGGCAGTTCGCCGCTCAGCACGAGCGGACAGCCACCACTGCCTACCGCGCCCTGCCAACCGATGACCTGTACGCCCTGGGCGTCACCGCGTGCAGGCTGGTGACGGGCACCTACCCGGACCTGGGAGAGACGCGAAGAGACGAGCACGGCACCTGGCGCGTGGAGTCCCTGGTCCTTCCCCACGCGCTGTTCTCTGCCCGAGTCGAGCCGCCGCTGCGCGAGCTGATCCTGCGCATGCTCTCGATGCGCCCCGAGCAGCGAGGCACCGCGGCGCAGCTGGCCCGGGCGATGGAGAGAGCGGCCACGACCCTCACGCCTGCCCACGTGCCATCCAACGATCGGGCAGACACGTCCTCCTGGCAGCGCTGGCTTACCACTGTGGCCGCAGTGGGAACACTGGCCACCGCGATGCTGTGGGTGATTGCCGGAACGCCCGAAGTTCCCCTCCGCTCTGCCCCCGGAGGAATCGGAGCATCAGGGCCTGCGGATGCGGGCCCCGTGGGGCTGGGAGAGGCCGCCGTGTCCGCTTCCACAGAGGATACGCCTGCGCCCTCCGATCCAGGGGCGATGGTTGCGGACACACCTCCCGAGCCGGAGCCAGGACAGGCAAAGCCCGATGCGAAGGGACGTTGCCCTCACAAGCAGCAGGTCGCCCTGAACGATGGTTGCTGGATGAAAACCTCCTTCGCGCAGGAGCAGTGCGAGTCAGTCGGCGGCTCCATGTACCAAGGAGCGTGCTACCTGCCGATCGTTAGCCCCAAACGACGCCCCTCGACCACGGTTCCTACGACGAGGCTTCCCCGGCACCATGAGGGCGCCGAATAGCCTGAGCGCCAACACAGGCCCGGGGTCCGGGCACTCCGCCCGAACCTGTATGCTTGTAGGACCAGTTTGCACGAAGCGCGCCCGACAGGGGCAGCATCCATCACTGGAACGGCAGCGAGACGTAGTGCTCGCCCAGCTCCGTCAGGACGCCCGGAGCCTCCAGCAGGCTCGCGAAGCACGGATCGTTCGTCCACCGGCCGGTGAACCAGGCGTAGCGGAACACGTCCTCACGGCGCTCGCAGACGGCAACCATCTCCGTCATCTGGGCCTTCTGCTTGGCGACCGAGTCGATCTGCGCCCCATCGTTCTGCCTGTGGCAGTTGGCGAACTCGGTGACCCAGAACGGCTTGCCGTACTTCTTGAGCCGGTCGAGCTGCTGGGCGAGCCCGTAGTCGTACCAGTGGAACGCCAGGTAATCGATGCGCGGATCGCGGTTCGCATTGGCCGCGCGGTAGGCCGCATAGAACGCATCCAGCCACACCACCGGGTCCGAGTAGCCCTGCAGCGTGCCCCACGTCATCGCGGGCCCCACCAGCTTCACGCCGGTGCGCTGGGCGACGGCCTCATACCGGGGCCACAGCTGCGCCGCCTGCTGCGGCGACATGTTGGCCTGATCGGTGAGGTTGGGCTCGTTGAGCAGCAGCAGGTACTGGACGTGCGGGTTCGCCGCGAGGAAGGCCTCGATGCGCTGGGCGTCGAAGTTCCCGTTCCACAGCATGGGAATGAAGTCCATGCGGTAGCGAGCCCGGTAGTCCACGGGCACACCGGAATGGGGCTGAGGGCTCCAGTTGTACCACCAGCTCACGCCCTCGGAGACAGCCGCGAGGTCCGCGGGAGTCGCCAGATCGAAGGCGATCCCCCGCTTGGCGCTCTTACTCGCGTGCGGACTGCCGCCATCCGGAGGCTCCACCCCTCCGTCCGTCGGCAGAGTGCCGCCATCCGGCGACATCTGGGACCCGGCATCTTCAGACGAAGGGCTACCCGGCTCGGAGGAGCACGCCCCATACCCCAGCAGCATGAGTACCGCGGCACAGACCGTCGCGATGGACCAGCGCATGGGGCTTCACCTTACCCCGTCCCGCGCCCGGGAGAAGACGTAGTCCCCTGGGACACCGCCCCCGCCGCCGAGCCATCCGCCGGAGTCGCCGGGGCCGCCTTGGCCGCCGCCTGCGGCTCCACCGTCACCCGCACCACCCGAGGCCCGTCCACCTCGTCCACGAGGATGCGCCACATGTCCAGCTTGAGGCTGTCGCCCTTCTCCGGCACCCGCCCCAGCTTCGTCATCAGGTAGCCGGCGATCGTCGTCACCTCGCCCTTCTCGTCCTCATCCAGGTCGAAGTTGACGTCCAGCCGCTCCTCCAGGTCATCCAGCTGCGCCGTGCCCGGCAGCTCGAACCGGCCGCCCGGCAGCGAGCGCACCTCCTCCATCCTCCGGCCCAGCTCCGCCACGTCGCCCACCACCTCGGCCACCACGTCCGCGATGGTCACCAGCCCCGAAGTGCCTCCGTGCTCGTCCACCACCAGCGCCGTCTGCCGGCGGCGGCGGCGGAACTCCGCCAGCAGCTGCTCCAGCGTCACGTTCTCCGGGATGAAGAGCACCGGCCGCTGCACCTGGGACAGGGACCGCAGCTCCCCCTTCGACAGCAGGAAGAACAGGTCCTTGGCGTTCACCAGGCCCTCCACCTGGTCCAGGCTCCCGCGGCACACCGGCAGCCACGTGTGGCCCGCGGCGCGCGCGTCCGCGATGCACTTCTCCAGCGACTCCTCCACGTCCAGGAACTTCACCTGGTTGCGCGGCACCATCACCTGTCGGGCCGTCTTCTGCGCCATCTCCAGCGCCCGCTCGAGCAGCTCCGCCCGCGAGGTGGTGATGGAGCCCGCCTCCGCCGAGCTGTGGAGGATGACGCGCAGCTCGTCCTCGCTGTGTGCCTCGTGGGCCTCGCTGGCGGACTCCAGCCCGAACATCCGGAGGATCCGCCGCGCCATCCCGTTCAGCAGCACGATGGCCGGGTAGAACAGGAAATAGAAGACGTGCATCGGCAGCGCCACGGCCAGCGTGGTGGCCTCCGCGCGCTGGATGGCCAGGCTCTTGGGCGCCAGCTCTCCGACGATGATGTGCAGGAAGGTGATGATCGCGAACGACAGCGCCACCGCCACGCTGTGCGCCACCGTCTCCCGAGCCGACTCCGGAACGAGGCCGGCGACCAGCGGCTCCAGCAGGTGCGCGAACGCCGGCTCACCCAGCCAGCCCAGCCCCAGCGACGCCAGGGTGATGCCGAACTGCGTGGCGGAGAGGTACGCGTCCAGCTTCTCCACCATCTTCAGCGCCGTGGCCGCCCCCGGCGTCCCCTCGTCCACCAGCGCCTGCAGCCGCGTGGCGCGGATCTTCACGATGGCGAACTCCGTCGCCACGAAGAACCCGTTGGCGAACACCAGCAGAATCGCCAACCCCAGGAAGATCCACTCGCTCGCCATGGCTCAGAACAACGCTTCGAAGTCCGGCTCGCCCTTGAGCGCGTCGAACATCGGATCCGTGGAGAGCCAGCCCAGCACCTTGGGGCGATCCGCCGCCAGCGCCTTCTGGAGGTGCGTCACCGCGTCCTTGGGGCGCCCCCAGAGCGCGTACAGCGCGGAGAGGTTGTAGTTGAGCAGCAGATCGTCCGCGTTGAGCGCCCGGGCCTTCCCGTAGGCCCGCTCGGCCTCCGCGTAGAAGCCCTTCTGCGCGTAGCAGATGCCCAGGTCCAGCTGGGCCTCGAAGTTGTCGGGCTCCAGCCGCACCACCTCCTTGAGCTGGTTGATGGCCGAGCGGTAGTCCCCCTCGTCCATCTGCAGCGCGGCCAGCTCGTGGCGCGGGAAGGCGTCCTGCGGATCCAGCTCGATGGCCGTCTGCAGCTCGCGCATGGCCTCCTCCACCCGGCCCTGGTCCGCGTAGGTGAGCCCCAGGTTCAGGTGGGCGTCCGGGTACTCCGGATCCAGCTCGATGGCCTCCTTGTACTCCTCCACCGCCATCTCGGCGGCATGGGTGGAGAGGAAGCAGGCGAGGTTGTAGTGCGCGGTGGCGCTCTCCGGCTCCAGCTTCAGCGCCGTGAGGTACTCGCCCAGGGCCTCGCGGAAGAGCTTCTTCTCCGCGTACACCGTGGCGAGGTTGTCGTGGGCGTGGGCGGAGTTCGGATCGAGCTCGATCGCCTTCTTGAACTCCTTGATCGCCTCGTCCAGCCACCCGCGATCCGCCAGCTCGATGCCGCGCGAGTTGTGCTCGTCCGAGAGTGCGATGTTGTCCTTTTCCCGTGCCATGAATCGGCGGGCAATCTACGCGTCGCCAATCGACGGGCGCAAGGTAGAGTTTCCGTACACTTATGCGCCGCGCCGCCCTTCTGCTCCTGCTGCTCTCCGCCTGCGCTCGCAGGCCCGTCCCCGAGCCCGAGTCCCCTCCGGGCGCCGCGCCCACCGCGCAGACGTCCGCTCCCCCACCTTCTGCCCCGGCGGATGTCACCGGGAAGACATCCGCCAGCCAGGGCCCCCAGCCCGCCGCGCCCCCCCGCCCCGTCACCCTGGTCGTCGGAGGGGATGTGACGGTGGGCTACCACTATGAGGAGTACTTCGACCAGCAGGTGGCCCAGGGCCGCTCGCGCGAGGAGATGTTCGCCTACGGCTTCAAGGAGGTGAAGGCGGTGGCGGACTCGGCCGACCTGTTCCTCGTGAACCTGGAGTGTCCCTTCACCGACAGCCTCGACAAGCTGCCGAAGAACTTCAACTTCCGCGCCCGGCCCGAGTTCGTGAACACGCTGCTCGCAGGCGGCGTGGACCTGGTGAGCCTGGCCAACAACCACATGATGGACTACGGCGCCCAGGGGCTCGTGGACACCCTCATGACGCTCGAGCAGGCGAAGATCCCCTACTTCGGCGCGGGCAGGACGCTGGCCGAGGCCCGCCGCCCTGCCCTGCTGACGCTCGGCGGGGTGCGCTTCGCCTTCCTGGGCTACTTCTTCCTGGGAGACCGCAACATCGAGCCCCGGGCCGTGTACGCCACGGAGACGACGCCCGGAGTGGCCGGCCACCACTCGGACGTGGACGCCATGGAGAGGATGCTGCGTGAGGACATCCTCGCGGCCAAGGCCCAGGCGGACGTGGTGCTCCCCTTCTTCCACTGGGGCGTGGAGAGCACCTACAACCCCCTGCCATACCAGCTCCGGCTGGCGCGCGCGGCCATCGAGGCGGGCGCGGCGGGGGTGCTCGGCAGCCACCCGCACGTGCTCCAGGCCATGGAGCTGCACCAGGGCGCCCCGGCCATCTACTCGCTGGGCAACTTCGTCTTCGGAGGTAACTGGAACCCGCGAGACAAGCGCAGCGCGCTGCTCAAGGCCCGCTTCTCCCCGGGGGGCTACCTGTCCAGCGAGATCATCCCACTCAGGACGGACCGCTACCCGGAGTTCCCCATGCAGCCCATCGTCGTCTCCGGCACGGAGGCCGAGGACGTCCTGAAGCTGCTGGCCACCAGCTCGGCGGCGCTTCCTCGCATGCTGCCCGAGCTGGAGCCCTACCGCCCGGCAAGCCCTCCCCCCTAGCTGTCAGGGAGGGCTCGACCCGACGGACTACTTGTGCCGGGCCTTGTTGCTCTGGCCGCGGACGGCGCGCACGCGGCGGCGCTTCAGGACGGACTTCTTCGTCTTGGCGCGGTTGGACAGCTTCTTCTTGCTGCGATTTCCCTTCTGGGCGGGCATGTTCGAGCACTCCAGTGCAGTTGTTGAGCCGCAGTGTAGCGGCAACGGGCGCCCTTCTTTCACGCTCCTGCCCAGGCTTCCAAGGAATTTCTTGACGCCCTCCGCCCTTGCCAGCGGGCGGGCAACGGGGCAATACCCCGGGTACGACGATGATTGACAAGCTTGAAGAGGTCGAGCGCCGGTTCGAGCGCCTCACGGCCGACCTGTCCAACCCCGACATTCTCGCGGACTCGGCGAAGCTCCAGAAGGTCTCCAAGGAGCGCGCCGGGCTGGAGAAGCTCGTCGAGGCGTTCCGCGCCTACCGCAAGGTCCTCGATGACCTGAAGGAGGTGGAGGCCTGGCTGGACAGCGGGGACGCGGACGAGAAGGCCTACGCCCGCGAGGCCCTGCCCGGGCTGAAGCAGCAGCGCGACGAGATGGAGCAGGAGCTGAAGATCCTCCTGCTGCCCAAGGACCCGAATGACGAGAAGAACGTCATCCTGGAGATCCGCGCGGGCGCCGGCGGCGACGAGGCCGGCCTGTTCGCCGAGGAAGTCATGCAGATGTACCTGCGCTACGCGGCCAAGAAGGGCTGGTCGGCGGAGATCGTCGACATGAGCCCCGGCGGCGCGGGCGGGGTGAAGGACGCGACGGTCACCCTGTCCGGGCCGGGCGTCTACAGCCACATGAAGTACGAGTCGGGCGTGCACCGCGTGCAGCGCGTGCCGGCCACCGAGGCCCAGGGCCGCATCCACACCTCCACCATCACCGTGTCGGTGATGCCCGAGGCCGAGGACGTGGACATCCAGATCAACCCGGCGGACATCGAGATGCAGGTGATGCGCTCGACGGGCTCGGGCGGCCAGAGCGTGAACACGACGGACTCGGCGGTGCGCCTCATCCACCACCCCTCGGGCATCGTGGTGAAGTGCCAGCAGGAGAAGAGCCAGACGAAGAACCGCGCCCAGGCCATGCGCATGCTGCGCGCCAAGCTCTACGAGATCGAGCAGGAGCGCATCCGCAACGAGCGCGACTCCATGCGCCGCGGGCAGGTGGGCACCGGGGACCGGAGCGAGAAGATCCGCACCTACAACTTCCCGCAGGACCGGCTGACGGACCACCGCATCGGCCTGACAGTCCACAACCTGCCGGCCATCATGGCGGGCGGCGTGGAGGACGTCATCACCGCCTGCCGCACCTACTACCAGGCCGAGGCCCTCAAGCAGCAGACCGGTGGGGGCCCCGGCGCCGCCGCACGCGCATGAGCGAGACCTGGACCATCCGCAAGGTCCTCACCTGGACGACCCAGCACTTCGAGAAGCGCCAGGTGGACGCCCCGCGCCTCACCGCCGAGATCCTCCTGGCGCACGTGCTGAAGACGAGCCGGGTCCGCCTGTACGTGGACCTGGACCAGCCGCTGGGCAAGGAGGAGCTGGCCTCCTTCCGAGCCCTCATCGAGCGGCGCATGGCCGGCGAGCCCACCCAGTACCTCACCGGCGTGAAGGAGTTCTACAACCGCTCCTTCAAGGTGGACGCGCGGGTGCTCATCCCCCGCCCGGAGACGGAGCTGCTGGTGGAGGCCGCCCTCCACGTGCTGCCCAGGGATGCCCCCAGCCGGGCCCTGGATGTGTGCACCGGCTCCGGCTGCATCGCCATCAGCCTCGCCGCCGAGCGCCCCCAGGCCTCCATCCTGGCCACGGACGTGTCGCCGGACGCCTGCGCGCTGGCTCGAGAGAACGCCGAGGCGCTGGGGGTGGGCGCTCGCGTCACGGTGGTGCAGGGGGACCTCTTCGCCCCCGTGCCGGCGGACGCCCGCTTCCAGCTCATCGCCTCCAACCCGCCGTACATCGCCTCGGGGGAGATTCCGGGGCTGTCGGCGGAGGTGCGCCGTGAGCCCCACCTGGCCCTGGATGGCGGCCAGGACGGGCTGAAGATGGTCCGCCGGGTCATCGAGGGAGCCCGCCGCTACCTGCTGCCTGGCGGCCTCCTTGCAATGGAGATTGGGGAAACCCAGGGGAGCGCCGTCCGGGAGCTGCTCCAGGCCGCGGGCTTCGAGAACGCGCGCGTGGAGAAGGACCTGGAGCGCAGAGATCGCCTGGCATTTGGGACACAGCCTGCGGCCACCGGGCCACAGGGGTGAGACAGAGATGGACAAGATCGTCGTGAAGGGAGGCCCCGCGCTGCACGGGGAGGTGAAGGTGTCCGGAGCCAAGAATGCCGCGCTCCCCATCCTCGCCTCCTCGCTGCTGGCTGACGGGGTGAGCACCTACCGCAACGTGCCGGACCTGGTGGACGTGGCCACCATGCTCAAGGTGCTCAACACCATGGGCTGCGAGGCCGAGCGCCTCACCGGTCGGCAGAAGAACGTGTGCCAGGTGGGAGTGGGCGGCAACATCACCCCCGAGGCCCCGTACGACCTGGTGAAGACGATGCGGGCGTCCGTGCTGGTGCTCGGGCCCCTGGTGGCCCGCTACGGCCGGGCGCGCGTCTCCATGCCGGGCGGGTGCGCCATCGGGGCCCGGCCCATCGACCAGCACCTCAAGGGGCTCAAGGCCCTGGGGGCGGAGATCACCCTCACCGAGGGCTACGTGGAGGCCCGGGCCAAGCACCTCAAGGGCGGCACCGTCAACTTCGACTGCATCACCGTCACCGGCACGGAGAACGTGCTGATGGCGGCGGTGCTGGCCAAGGGCCGGACGGTCCTGGAGAACTGCGCCCGCGAGCCCGAGGTGGAGGAGCTGGCCCGGGTGCTCAACAAGATGGGGGCGAAGATCGAGGGGGCAGGCACCTCCGTCATCACCATCGACGGGGTGGACTCCCTGCGGCCGGTGGAGCACTCGATCCTCCCGGACCGCATCGAGGCGGGCACCCTCCTGGTGGCCGCGGCCATCAGCGGCGGGGACGTCCTGGTGAAGCACGCGGTGCCCGAGCACCTGGAGGCCGTGGTGCTGAAGCTGCGCGAGGCTGGATGCACCATCACCACCGAGAACGGGGGGATGCGCTGTAAGGCCCCGAAATCCATCCACCCGGTGGACGTGACGACCACCGAGCACCCTGGATTTCCCACGGATATGCAGGCCCAGCTCATGGTGCTCATGTGTGTGGCCAACGGCACCTCGGTCATCTCGGAGCACATCTTCGAGAACCGCTTCATGCACGTAGCGGAGCTGCACCGGATGGGGGCGGACATCACCATCCAGGGTCCCACGGCCGTGGTGAAGGGCGTCAAGAAGCTCTCGGGGGCCCCTGTCATGGCCACCGACTTGAGGGCCAGCGCCTCGCTGATCCTCGCCGGCCTCCGGGCCGAGGGGCGCACCGAGGTGGCCCGCGTGTACCACCTGGACCGGGGCTACGAGCGGCTCGAACGCAAGCTGCGGGGCCTGGGGGCGGACATCCGCCGGATGAAGGCCTGAAAGTTCGCTGTCAACAGAACCGCCGGTGCTGGTTGCATCCTGAAATTTGGGCGCCCTATCATTCTCCAATCCACGGGGAGCAAGCCTCCCCCTTCCAGGAGAACGAACCGCCCCATGAATTGCCCCGCTTGCAACGTCGAGATGGCCGATCTCGAGGGGGATGATCTCACGTTGCGGAAGTGTGGAGACTGCGGCGGGCTGTGGATCGACGTCGCCGACCTCAATCGGGTCCTGCTCCACAACAATCTTCCCGGTCTGGAGAGTCAGGGCGGCAAGGTCGACGCGGAAGCACTCACCGGACAGTGCCCCGAGTGCCAGGTGGATCTCGTACGGATCAACGGTGGTGACCGTCACCACCCCCTGAGCTACGACTCCTGCGAGTCCTGCGGCGGAATCTTCCTGGAGTCGGAGTTCCAGGACGCCACCGACGTGAAGGTCGCCATGCAGGAGATCGTCGACTTCTTCAAGGCCTTCAGCGCCAAGAAGAAGACAGCCGCGGGCTGATCCAGAGCCGGAGAGGGCTCGGGCCCTCTCCTCTCGCCCCGGAGACGGAGCCGCCGGCTCAGGGCCGGCTACGGAAGGGCTCCTTCCACTCTTCCGGCAGATCGCCCTCCAGGGCCAGCGTGTGTCCACCCGACGAGCCCTCCGCCTCTTCCCGGGTGAACTTCACGGAGACCTTGCCCTTCTTGGGCAGCTCCAGCGACAGCCGCGAATTCGAGGTGGTGTAGGCGCCGGTGAGGACGCTCGGCTCGCCGCCGCCCAGCGGCTCGTGGACGAAGCGGTACGTCCCATCCACGTAGAAGGAGAGGAAGCGGTCGGCCGCGCCCTCCAGGCCGCCGAACCAGGTGCCCAGCACCTGCGCCTGGCGGGCGTCGTACTTCAGGACGGGGGCCAGCTTCGTCCCGTTCAGCGGCTTGCCCCCCGAGTAGAGGATGACGTCCGTAAGGCAGACGGGGGCGCCGGAGTCGGAGCCCGGGAAGACGTCCTTCACCTCGAGGGTGATCCAGGCGCCGGTGACGGGCGGGTTCAGCGGGATGGTCTGCAGGCCGCGCTTGTCCTCGAGGGTGAAGCCGCGCGCGGAGTCCTTGCCCTCCAGGGCGATCTTCTTCGCCCGGGGGTGGGTCTTGAAGGCGTCCCGATCCGAGCCGTTGCCGGTGTAGACGCGCACCTCGTCCACGGTGGCCACGCCCTTGAAGCCGATCGTCATGCCCCGGGGGGCCCCCTCCGCGTCGGAGGCACACCAGACGGTGGTGTCGCGCCCATCGAGCACGTTGAGCGGGTTGTAGCGCTCGGGGTGGCCGTCCTTGTCCAGGTAGTCGGCGGCCTGGGCATAGCCGACCGAGGCGGGAGGCGCGGCGAAGGCGGTGGGAGCAGAAGCGGCGAGCAGGAGGCTGGAGAGGACCGGGAGGCTTCGCATGGCCGTGCATCTTGGATCGGCCCCCGAGGGGCTCACCAGAGCGCAGGGGCTCAGGATGAAAACCCGACCCCGCATGTTTGCGGTGCTTGACACCCGGTCCCCACGGGGAAGAGTAGGCGGCCGATGCGAGGGAACGCGATGCGACGTCTGGGCTGGATTGCTGTGTGCGCGGTGCTGGCCGGCTGCCCCAAGGGGAAGGACGAGGTGGCCGACGCGGGACCGGTGGACGCCGGCCCGGATGTCTTGAGCGAGAAGGAGCCCAACGAGCGGCCGGATCAGGCGCTGGCGCTGACTCGGGACGCGGTGGTGAGCGCGGCGCTCTCGGCCGACCCGGCGAAGGGGGACGAGGACTGGTACCGGCTGGCGCCCCCGGCCGCGCGGACGGCGGACATCACCGTGTCGGGCATCCCGGGCGGAGATGTGGTCATCGAGGTGTACGACCGGGACCGCAACCGGCTGGCGGGGGTGAACAGCGAGGGCGAGGGCAAGCCGGAGCACTTCCCCAACCTCTTCGTCGAGGGCGAGCGCTTCGTGCGAGTGGCCTCGGCGCGCAAGGGCAGCGGCGGCTCATACACCCTGACGCTGGCCTACCGGCGCCCCAACGACGGCGAGGAGCGCGAGCCCAATGATCGGGCCGTGGACTCGACGGCGCTGACGCTCGGGCAGACGGTGGCGGCCTACATCGGCCACGCGGGAGATGAGGACTGGTACCGGATCGAATTGCCCACGCCGGAGCCGAGCACCCCGGCCCCTGATCCTGGCGAGGAAGCGCCTCTGCCGCCGCCTCCCACGCCGGCTCCGACGCCCACGGAGGGGACCGCCCCCACGCCGACAGAGGGGACTCCTCCCGCTGCGGCTGAGGGCACTCCGCCCTCCCCTGCTCCCGAGGGTTCGGCGCCCACCGCGGAGGGCTCCACGCCGCCCCCGGAGGGGACTCCCCCGGCCAGCCCCACCGGAACGCCGGGGGCCGTGGCCCAGACAGGAGACGCCGGCACCCCCGCCGCGCCTCCGGAGCCTCCGGGACTGGCGCTGAAGATCGAGCTGTCCGCCATCGAGGGCGTGCGGCCGGAGCTGGCGGTGCTCTCGGCGGCGGAGGCGCCGCTGTTCTCCCTGCGCGGCAAGGAGGGCGAGGCGCTGGCGCTGCGCAACATCGGCGTGCGCTCCACGGACAAGGTCGTCTACGTGGTGGTGAAGAGCAGCTGGGTGGGCACGGGCAAGGACGCGAAGCGCACCTACAACGCGACGAACCCGTACACGCTCTCGGTGTCACTGGAGGAGGCGGGAGCCAACGCGGAGCTGGAGCCCAATGACGAGCTCTACAAGGCGACGCCGATGAGCGGCTCGGGCTTCAAGGAGGGCTTCCTCGCGCCCAAGAGCGACGTGGACTACTACGTGCTGCGCACGACGGAGCCCATGCTGGCGAAGGTGGAGGTGTCCGGGGTGGAGCGGCTGGACCTGGTGCTGTCGGCGGTGGACGCGCCAGCGGGCGACGGGGCGCAGGAGACGGTGACGCTGAGGGCGAACGACGGCGCGCTGAAGGAGCCGGAGCGCCTGAACAACGTGTCCTGCAGCGGCAGCTGCTACTTCAAGGTGGAGGGGGCGTCGCGGAAGGTGGAGGGCAAGTGGGTGAAGGACTTCGAGAACGCGGACCAGCCCTACCGCATCACCGTCAGCGCGGTGCCGGACAACGGCAGCGAGGAGCGCGAGCCGAACAACACCGTGGACCGGGGCATGGAGCTCTCGCTGGGCAAGGCGGTGCGAGGCACGGTCTACCCGCTGAAGGACGTGGACTACTACCGGCTGGACCTGACGGATCGACCGGTGCGCACGGCGCTTCGGGCGACGCTGCTGGGCATCCTGAAGGTGGACGTGGCGCTGTACCTGCACCGGGTGGGCGAGGACGGCAAGCTGGCGCTCATGCAGACCTCCGATCGCGCCAAGGGCGACCAGCCGGAGACCATCCGCTACAGCGCCGAGCCGGGGGTGTACGTGCTGGAGGTGCGCGACGTGAAGAACCGCGAGTCGAACTTCCAGGACCCGTACCAGCTGACGGTGGAGGAAGGGGAGTAGCCGAGCGGACTCGGGCGTCACTTCTCGTTGACAAGGTCGAGCGAGGCCCCTACCTTGGGCTCGCTTCGGTCGCGGTGGTAGCTCAGTTGGTAGAGCACGAGCTTCCCAAGCTCGGGGTCGCGGGTTCGAATCCCGTCCGCCGCTCAACAAAAGGCCGGTAGTTCCTAGGGAAACCAGGGACTACCGGCCTTAGTGTTTTATGGCGCCCCAGGAGCATCCGCCTGGGTGTCCTCGCGGATGATCCTCTCGAGCCACTCCCGATTCCTGGGGAAGACCGTGCTCGTGAAGGCCGAGTAGACGGGCGCACTGCCTCCACGATTGACACCCACGAGAAGCGGGCTCTTGCCTCCTCGAGGCCACTCGAAGCACGGCCCCCCACTGTCACCCTCGTACGCATGAACCCCTGGCTGCGTGACCGTCAAGACCTCGCCCTCCACCCGGGCAATCTCCGTTCGTCCGAAGTGGCGATCTCCAATCTTCTTCTTCCGCATGTCGGCGTACCCGAAGCCCACCAGGACGACTCTCCGGCCCACGGCGACGGTCTTCCGGGCCAGTTCGACGCTCCTGACTCCCTGAACCGCATTCTCCAGGTGGATGACAGCCAGATCGGATTCCGCCGAGACGAGCGCTCCATTGCCGTCATAGAGGAGCCTGAGCCCTGGATGAGGCTCGACCTTGATTCCGACGTAATCTCTCGGAGAACCGGGCTGCCCATAGAGAACCGTCTGCACGGTCAGCCGATCCAGGCACATGGACCCGTCGATCAGCGTCCCTGGCTCGCCGGCCTCTAGCACCCACGGTTTCTCCATGCACACGCAATGCGCCGCCGTGAGGACACGCCGAGGACTGATGAGCACTCCGCTGCAGGTCGCTATCGCTGAACCATTCGAGGGCAACGTGAGCAGCACGGTGTTCGGGTAGATGTTGCCCGAGTCCAGCTTTCCTCCCAGGACATAGGGATGCTCCGAGGGAGTGCCCTCTAAAGGAGCATGCGATTTCGCTCCGGAGTTGCTCGCGCACGCACCGCAAATGACCAACAGCACCATGAGGCTCAACAGTCTCGGGTGAGGATGCATCGGATCAGGCACCTTTGAGCCAGCGATGCCGCCTGAAGCCTCCAGGCTCATCATCTGGGGTTGACGGAGCGAATCGCGGCGCGGAGCCAGTCGAGGTAGGGGTGAAGGCTGGTGAAGGTCGGCTCTCCTCCCAATCCCCTACCCGACACGCCAATGAGGACCGGCCCTCCCGAGCTCTCCCGCACACAAGGCCCGCCGCTGGACCCTCGATAGAGGTCGCGCTTCGGTTGCTCGTAGAGGACCCAGCCACTGCCCACATCCATGAACCTGGCGACCTTGTAGCGCGTGAAGCGCCGCTGCCGCGCCACCCCGCCGAGGGACTCGTCGAAGGTACCGCCGATCATCACGAAGCTCTCGCCTGCCTGAACGTCTTCGTCCGCGAGCGGGAGCGGAGAGAATGTCTCCTCGACAGAAGCCTCCAGGAGAATGAGGGCGAGATCCCCACGACTGGACTCCACCTGGCCTTGGGCATCGAGCACCACCTCCAGAGCAGGATGCGGCCGGACTTCCACGCCTTTGTGGAGCCGACTCCCGCTTCCGGGTGGAGGCGTGTCCGCTCCCGCTGGCGCATAGATCATCGTGGTCACGGCCGGACTGCCTGAGCAGGAGGTTCCGTCGATGATGAACCTGCCCGGCTTGTCCGCAGTGGAAGCGGGTCTGCGCACGCAAACACAGTGCCCCGCGGTCAGCACGAGGCGAGGGCTGAGAAGCACTCCACTGCAGAGCCCATGAATGCCCGCTTCCGTGGGCTCGGTGGTCTCGATATCGACGGCGGCGGAGTACCGGTTCACCTTGTCCAACATCCCCGCCAGCTCGAGGTAATTCAGTCTGGCAGGCTGAGGGAATTCCGGCGGCAGGGCGCCTCCTGCATCCTCCAGCGCGAGAGCACCGGCGTCACCGGGAGTCGCGCCCCCTCCCGCATCCGCTGGCGCTGGCTCCTTGCGGTTCTGGCACCCCAGTGCGGCGAACTGCATGCCCAGTACCAGGAGCATGGGGGCACACGTGGGCAGCCTGCCGGGCAGCTTGTGGGGAGTGGGCATGAACCGATCTTGATGGGAACCACCGTAGTCAGGGGCCCAAGGTCCGACAAGCACAGCGGATCTCCTCGTGTTTCCAGGGCCTTCCCGAAGGCCTTGACTGAACACAGTTTCAGGTCCACCTTGATCAGGTGAAGCCGCGTCCCGTCTCCAATCCGCCCAACCCCTGGGCGAGCACCGAGGTGGAGTACCTCGACGAGATCCCGCCCTCGCGGCTCGAGGTGCTGGAGGATCACACCCGCGAGATCCTCACGCACAACAGCAGCCCGGACGTGGGCTTCTCCTGGAGCGTCAACCCGTACCGTGGCTGCATGCACGCCTGCGCCTACTGCTACGCGCGCCCCGGCCACGAGTACCTCAGCATGGGCGCCGGCACGGACTTCGAGACGCGCATCGTCGTGAAGCCCCACGCTCCGGAGCTGCTCCGCGAAGCCTTCGATCGCCCTCGCTGGAAGGGCGAGCCCATCGTCTTCAGCGGCGTCACCGACTGCTATCAGCCGCTCGAGGCCTCGATGCGGCTCACCCGCCGCTGCCTGGAGGTCTGCGCCGAGTACCGCAACCCCGTGGGCATCATCACCAAGGGCGTGCTCATCGAGCGCGATCTCGACGTGCTCCAGACCCTGGCGCGAGAGGCCCGGCTCTGGGTGGGCATCAGCCTGCCCTTCCACAACCCGGAGCTGGCGCGAGCGATGGAGCCCTACGTGGCCACGCCGAAGCGGCGCCTGCAGGCCATCGAGCGGCTCGCCGCGGCGGGTATCGACGTGACGGTGTCCGTGGCGCCCATCATCCCGGGCCTCAATGACGAGGACATCGCCAAGGTGCTCACCGCCGCGCGAGAGGCCGGCGCCACCCGCGCCTTCTACACCCTGCTGCGCCTGCCCGGCCCCGTGAAGGCAGTCTTCGAGGAGCGCCTGCGCGAGAAGCTCCCCCTGCGCGCCGAGCGGGTGCTGCACCGCATCCGGGAGACGCGCGGCGGTGTGCTGTCCGACTCGCGCTTCAACCACCGCATGCGCGGCGAGGGGCTCTACGCGGAGACCATCGAGCGCCTCTTCGACACCACGGCGCGCAAGGTCGGCATGCGCATGGCCTTCATGACGGAGAGCGCGCCCACCACCTTCCAGCGGCCGGCGCGCCCCTCCGCTCAGCTCAGCCTCTTCTAGTCCTCCTTGCCGAGCATCCCGTCCCGGAGGCCGTCGTCCACCGGGTTGCTGCCGAGCCACACGCCGAAGAGGGCATCCGCGAAGTCCTTGCCCTCGAGCAACAGCTCCTTTCCGCCCTGGCTCCGCACCTGGGTGCCCTTGCCCGGCACGTAGGTGATCAGCAGATCATCCCCCTTCTTCAGATCCGGGATGGCCGCGTTGAGTTTGTCCAGCCGCTCCTTCAGCGCCGGCAGCTGCGCCTTGTTGTTCTTCGTCACGCCGTCGGTGATGGCCTCGGTGATCTTCGCCTTCTCCAGGTCGCGCAGCATGCTCATGCGGACGACCTTGATCTGATCCGAGCTGAGCACCTCCGAGCCCACCTTGGACGGCGTCTCCAGGTACAGCCCCGCGGCGTAGACCTTGAAGACCATCTTCTTGCGAAGGCCCGTGCCGTTGAGCTTCAGCTCCTTGCCCTCGACCGTGAGGGTCTCGGGGAACTTCACCCCCGCTACCTCCTTGTCCTTGGCCAGGGCGGGCAGCGCGAGGGTAAGGGACAGCACCAGAGCGGACAGTGTCGCTTTCATGGACTCCTCCCGACGGGGTAGGCCCCCAGGTGTAAGCCAGCCGGGAGCGCCCGTCGAGACTCGGACGCTCCCCGCCAGGAGGAATTCAGCCCGCCTCGGGCGCCCTACCCGTGCTTCTGGACGAACTGGTCCATGAAGGAGACCAGCGCCTTCACGTTGTCCACCGTCACCGCGTTGTAGAGCGACACGCGGATGCCGCCCGTGCTGCGGTGCCCCTTGAGCCCCACCATGCCCGCCTTCTTCGCCTCGGACACGAAGGTGTCGTTCAGCGCCTCCGTCGGCAGCTGGAACACCACGTTCATGTACGAGCGCGAGCCCTTCTCCACCGGCGCCCGGTAGAAGTCCGCGTGGCGATCGATTGCGCCGTAGAGCAGGTCGCCCTTCTCTCGGTTCCACTGCTCGATCTGCTTCAGGCCTCCCACGTCCTTGATCCACGCCAGCACGTTGCGGCACAGGTAGATCGCGAAGGTGGGCGGCGTGTTGTACAGCGAGTTGTTCTCCGCGTACGTCGTGTAGCGGAAGATCTTCGGGATGTCCTGGCGCCCCCGGGCCATGAACTCCTTGTCCACCACGATGAGGACGATCCCCGAGGGCCCCACGTTCTTCTGCGCGCCCGCGTAGATGAACGCGAACCTGCTCACGTCGATGGGCTTCCACAGCAGATCCGAGCTCATGTCCGCCACCAGCGGCACGCGGCCCACCTCCGGGAACGTGTGCCACTGCGTCCCGTAGATGGTGTTGTTGCTCGTCATGTGGACGTACGTGGCGGCCGGATCCAGCTGCAGCTCCGCCTGCGCCGGGACGCGCGTGTAGCGCTTCTCCTTGTTGATCGCCGTGGCCGCGATGCGCGGCTTGCCGTAGTACCGGGCCTCGTCCAGCGCCTTCTCGCTCCACACCCCCGTCATCAGGTAGTCGGCCGAGGCCTCCGGGGTGAGGTAGTTCATCGGCACCTGCGCGAACTGCTGCGAGGCGCCTCCCTGCAGGAAGAGCACCTGGTGCGTCGGCGGGATGGCCAGCAGCTCGGTCAGCAGGGAGATGGCCTCGTTGTGGACGGCCTCGTACTCCTTGCCCCGGTGGCTGTGCTCCATGATAGACATGCCAGAACCCTGGAAATCCAGCAATTCCTCCCGCGCCCGCTCCAGTGCCGGCAAGGGCAGGCCGGCGGGACCGGCATTGAAGTTGATGACGCGCATGGCAGTGTCCTTCTAGGAAGTGAACGGCGCCGCCATTCTCTCCTACGGCCTGTCGGGGGCCAGCAGGAAAGCGGGGGATGTCTGACATGTGGCGGTGGCCGACCGGACGCTCCGGGGGTCAGGAGGACAGGTGGGTTCCTCTGAGGAACTGACACAGTGGGTGCGGCGGGCCGCCCGTGGGGAGGAGTCCGCCTTTGGAGAGCTTTATCGGCGCACGAGGCCTCTGGTGGCTCGGCTGACGGCCGGGTTCGCCACGCTGGATGCGGACGAGGTGGAAGACGTGATTCAGGAGACTTACGTCCGAGCGTTCAAGGCGCTCCCGAGGCTCAAGGAAGTCTCGGCGTTCGAGGCGTGGCTCCTGTCCATCGCGCGCAACCGCGCGCGCACCCGCCTGGAGCGCAAGAGCCACCTGCGACGGCTGGAGGAGGAGACCCAGGATCCCCAGCCCGAGGCCGTGCCCGCCATGCCGGAGGCGCTCCAGGTGGAGCGGGACATCGCCGTGGTGCGTCAACTCATCGCCGAGCTGCCGGACGGCGAGGAGAAGAAGACCGTGCAGCTCTTCTACCTGGAGGGAGAGCTGTCCGCGCGGGAGATCGCCGAGAAGCTCGGCGTGGGCAAGAGCGCGGTGACCATGCGGCTGGAGCGATTCCGGGCGCGCATCAAGCGTGAGCTGCTCCGGCGCGTCCTCGCCGGGCGCTGGGAGTAAGTCATGAAGCACAAGCACCTCGACGCCCATGCGTTGAAAGCGCTGTCGGCCCGGGACCCGGAGGCGGTGGCCTACTTCCGCGAGCACCTGGCCGCGCCGTGCGACGCGTGCGAGGAGTTCCTCGTCCAGGCCCCCGACACGGACCTGCTCGACGGGCAGCTGGACTCGCTCCTGCTCGGCCTGGCGCCGCCCCGGCAGGCCACGCTGGATGAGGTGGGCTGGATGCGCCTCAAGCGCCAGCTGCGCGCGCCTCGCCAGCTCGGACGGTGGGCCGGCGTGGCGGGTGCGCTGGCGGCCTGCTTGCTCGCGCTGGTGTTCGTGCCGCGGCTGATGGCGCCCCCCTCGCAGCCGGCGTGGAGCGGCGTGAAGGGCTCGAGCCGCATCAGCCTGGAGCTGGTCGCGGCGGCGCGGGGCGCGGACGGCCAGCTGCGGCGCCTGGACTCGGGCGCGCCGGTGTCGCCGGACGACGTGCTGCTGCTGCGCTACCACTCCACCGAGGCCGGCAGCGCCCTGCTCTTCCAGCAGGTGGACAGCGGTGCCCCCGAGCTGCTCGGCAGCTTCTCGCTGGAGGCCGGGACGCACGATCTGGCCGGCCCGCAGGGCCTCACCGGGGTGAGCCTGTCGGGCGAACAGGGCCCCGTGACGCTGTGGCTGGTGGCCTCGCCAGCAGGTGAGGAATTGTCGCCAGATGAAGTCCAGACCTCGCTGAAAGGAGGAGCACCTGCCCGGGAGGACAACCCGATGTCCACGGCCAGGTTCGACGTCTTCGTCGAGAACGGCCAGAATCAGCGCTGAACGTGAAGCGCTTCTTCCTCATTCTGCTGGGAGCCCTCGCGGCTTGTGCCGGCCCGTCCGCCCATGAGAAGGGCGGACTGGTCCCGCTCAAGCTCGACGAGGCTGCGTTGTCCAATGCCTACGCACCGCGACGCATCGCGCTGCTGGTGGGCATCTCCGAGTTCCAGGATCCGCAGTGGAGGAATCTGCGCTACTCGTCGAAGGACGCGCAGGATCTCGCCACCGCGCTGAAGGATCCGGCGCGTGGGCACTTCGATCAGGTGCGCCTGCTCACGCGGCGGGAGGAGACGACACGCGCATCCATCGTCGCGGCGATCCGCGAGCTCCAGAAGGAGGCCACGCGGCCGGACGACGTGGTGGTGGTGTACTTCTCCGCGCACGGCACGCTGTCGCGCGATGGGCAGGGCGAGCTCAGGCGCTACCTGGTCACCCACGACTCCTCGTACCAGTCCATTCCGCAGACGGCGCTGTCCATGGACGTGCTGAAGGCGGAGTTCGACAAGCTGCCCAGCCGGCGCCGGCTCATGGTGCTGGCCACCTGTCACAGCGGCAGCGGCAAGTCGCTGCTGCCCAAGGAGCTGGAGACGGAGCTGGCCGGCATCAAGTCCGGCTTCTACGCGCGCCCCCTGGAGGAGGCCAGCCGCGCCTCCATGGTCTTCGCCGCCTGCGACTGGGGCGAGACGGCCCGCGAGGACGAGGGGCTGCGCAACGACATCTATACGCACTTCCTCATCGAGGGCCTGAGCGGCACAGCCGACCGCAACGCGGACGGCGCCGTCACCGCCACCGAGGCGCATGACTTCGCGCGCCGCCGCACCTTCGCCTTCACCCAGGGGCGCCAGCGCCCGTCCGCGGAGATCCTCGAGGTGGGCGCCGATCCGGTGGTGCTCTCCGGCCGCATCGATCGCCTGGGCCGCCCGGAGCTGTTCTCGTACAACCCGCGGCTGGATGGCTTCACCCTCAAGGTGGACGGCGAGCCGCGCGCGGAGCTGCCTGGAGGCGCCGCCGTGGTGCCGGGCCGCCGCACCGTGGAGCTGACCAAGGGCGACTCGGTGCTCATCCGCCGGGAGCTGGAGGTGGCCGTGGGCGAGCGGCTCCCGCTGGAGCAGCTGCTGTCGGACGCCTTCCCCAGCCGCTCCCTCGCGCTGATGGGCGGCATGTTCTCGTTCGTGGACGGCCGCAGCCGCACGGAGCTGCTGCCCGCCTCTCCCGAGGTGGGCCTGGTGCTGCGCCTGGAGGACCGGCCGCTGCAGGACTTCGGACTCCTGTTGGATGTCAGCGGCAGCCGCGGCCGCCGCACCCTCGAGCTCGTCCCCGGCTCCCAGGTTCCCTTCGTCTACACCCGCCTCACCGCGGGTGTGGGAATGCCCTACCTGTGGCGCTGGGACAAGCTGACGCTCTTCGGTGGGCCGCGCGTGGCCGCTCTGTACCTGGGGCGGTCCTTTGAAGTGGACGCCTTCACGGGCGGACAGCACTACTTCACCGTCAGCCCTGGCGTGGTAGGTGGCCTCGTGTGGCGCCTGGGCGAGCGGCTGGAGCTGACTGCCCAGGCGCAGTTGATGCTCACGTACGTCGTGGTGGATGGGCGGGGTCAGGCGGTGGGATTCACCGGCGGCCAGGCCGGCATGGGGTACCGCTTCTGATGCACCACAGACTGCACATCGCGATGGCTGTCGTCCTCGGGGCGCTGGGTACAGGCGGGTGCGGCGGGCTGGCGAATGAACCCTTCCTGTTCGGGACGGTGAGCGGACGGCTCGTCGGAGCCGACGCGTCCGTGGCGCGTGTGTCCGTCCTGGGCAAGCCCGAGCTGAGCAGCACCGTGAAGGGGGATGGCTCCTTCACGATCGAGCGAGTCCCCGCGGGCGCCGCCGAGCTGTTCATCATCGCCTCGGCGACGAAGACGCTGCGTCAGCCCCTGATCGTCCAGGGCGGGCAGTCCGTGTCGCTGGGCGAGCTGGAGCCGAAGGAGGCCAGCTTCCTGTCGGTGCGCGTCAAGTCGCCCGACAACGAGCGGGTGACCGAAGGCCGGCTGGTCTTGGAAGGTACTCCCTCGGAGCAGAGCCTGGACGACAAGGGGCGGGCGGAGGTCGGCCCGCTGCCAGACGGCTGCTACTCGCTGCTCGTGTCGGCCAGGAGCTTTCCGGACGTGAGCTCCGAGACGTGCGTGAGCGCCGGCGAGAAGAAGGAAGTGAAGATCAACCTCTCCGAGCCGAGCGGCGGGTGCGCGACCACGGGATGCGTGGACGACTACCAGTGCGCGCAGAGCGGCCGGTGCGTCGAGTGCCTCGAGGACACACACTGCGGCCCGGGCCTCTCCTGCCGTGGCTTCCGGTGCGAGGGCGGGCCGCTCTGCACGCCGTGCACCGGGGACTGGACGTGCCAGGCTGGCTCGAGCTGCCAGGCGCTGCCCGAGGGCAACGCGTGCGTGGGTCGGTGCGGCAACGGCGAGACGTGCAAGGGCGGCTTCACGTGCCAGAGCGGCCGCTGCATGCCCAACTCGGCGCAGTTCTCCGGGTGCGGCGGCTACCGTGGGGTCGGCGCCTCCTGCGGGACGGATGATGCGATCTGCCGCGGCATGGGCATCATCGAGGGCGCCTGTGTCGAGGGCACCTGCACCCTGCGGTGCAAGTCCGACGACGAGTGCCCGGAGGGGTATTCCTGCAAGGGCGGCTCCGGCGGCAAGGCGTGCCGGCTGGAGAACTGACCGCGGGAGCGGCTACGGCGCGAGGACGAGCCCCTCGCGAGCGCAGGCTTCCACGGCCTTTCGCACCTCGATCTCCGCTACGCCCGTCGCCGCCGCCACGGCCTGCGTCGAGAGCCCCTCCACCGCCATCTTCAGCACCAGCAGCGTGCGCTCCTGGGCCGCCGCGAACCAGGTGTTGAGCTCCCGCGGGTGCCGCCACAGCAGCGCCATCTCGTCACCCGCGGCGGGAGCCGACGCCCTGCCCCGCTGACGCACGAAGGCGCAGAGCTGGAACGGGTGCTGGAGCACCGTGAGCGTGGGGTTCACCGTGAGCCGCTCCACGCGCTCCGGCACCTGCTCCTCCGAGGCGTACACCGCCCAGTCGGCCCACTCGAAGCGCGCGAGCGCGGGGACGAACTCCGGCAGCCCTCGCGCCTGCGCCACGTCCGCCACGAAGGCGGGGAAGGCCTCGCCCATGCGGTTCATCTCGTAGTGACGCCCGGGGCGCGTGGCGGTGTACGTCTCCACCAGCTGCTCCCAGCGCTCGGGCCCGACGCTCTCCTGGGTGATGGGGAAGAGCTTCTCGAGCGCGCCACGCACGTGCCCGCGCACGAACCGGCCATAGATGGCCACGCGCGAGGGCGCCGCGTCCCAGCCCGGGTGCGCGGCGCGCAATTGCTCCACGCTGGAGCCGCCGCCCAGGTAGTCCGCCATCGAGTCGAAGAAGTGCCGCAGCCCGGGCTTCATCGCGCCACCTCCCGCAGCACGGCGCGCGCCTGATCGGCCTGATCCAGCACCGCCTCCATGGATGGGATGTCCTGATCCCACTCGATCAGCGTGGACACCGGCCCGGTGCGCTCCAGCACGTAGCGGTAGAGCGACCAGACCTCGTCGCAGACCGGCGCCCCGTGCGTGTCGATGATGACGTCCGGGTAGCGCTCGTGGCCCGCCAGGTGGATCTGCACCACGCGCTCCAGGGGCAGCGCGTCCACGAAGGCCCGCGGGTCATACCCGTGGTTCTGAGCGTTGACGTAGATGTTGTTCACGTCCAGCAGCAGCCCGCAGTCGGCCTGCTCGACCACGTGCCGCAGGAAGGCGGCCTCCTCCAGCGTGCCGCCCGGCATGCGCGCGTAGTAGCTGGGGTTCTCCAGCAGGAAGGGGCGCCCCACCCGCGCCATCACCTCGCGCACGCGCGGCACCACGTACTCGACCGCCTCCTCGTTGAAGGGCAGCGGGAGCAGATCATGCAGGTGGATGCCCCCCAGCCGCGAGTAGCACAGGTGATCCGAGAAGAAGGGCGCGTCCACCCTCCGCACGAGCGCCCCGAGCCGGGTGACGTAGTCCTCGTCCAGCGGATCCGGCCCGCCGATGTTCAGCCCCACGCCGTGCGGCAGCACCGTCCAGCGCTCGGCGCACGCGTCCAGGGCCCGCTGCGAGCGGCCGCCCAGGGTGAGGAAGTTCTCGGGGATGATCTCCAGCCAGTCGAGCGCCCGCTCGGTGCGCGGCAGGGCCTCGTAGAAGCCGCGGCGCAGGCCGATGCCGGCTCCCAGGGGGGTGAGTCCATGCCTCTGCGCGTAGCTCTGGGACACGTGGAGATCCTCTGACAGGGAAAACAACACGGGCGGCGGGAAGTCTCCTCCCCACCGCCCGCGTCAGCTACGGCAAGTGACTACTTGTTGCCGCTGCAGGAACCGGAGCCGCACTTGCCCTCGCCGCCCTTCTCCTGGGTGGCGGCGGGGGTGCCGGCCGCGTCGGTGCCCTCGGGCGCCTTCTGGCCGCTGCACTGGGAGTCAGCGCCCTTGGCCTCGGTGGCGGCGCCCTCGGAGGCCTTGTTGGACGCACAGCCGGTGGCCAGCGCGCCGAGAGAGAGGGTACCGACGATGGCAGCCAGAGCCTTGACGTTCATGGATGATTCCTTTCGGAACTGCGTTGGGGGTACTGCGTTGAGGGTACTGCTCTGAGTCCTACTACAGCTTGAACTGCGTGGAGCCCCAGGCGTCGACGGAGACTTCGGCGGTCTCGCCAACCTTGAGGATCAACGCCTCCGTCCGCTTGATGCCGTAGGCCTCCAGCGGAATGCGGAACCTGGCGCGCACGCGGAGCAGATCGCCCGGAGCGCGATTCTTCGTCTCGGCGCTCTCCTGGAAGTAGACGGTGGTGACCTCCACCGGCTCCTCGCGCGTCACGCCATGAATGGTGAACCGGCCCTTCGTCTGGACCTTCAAGGGCTTGCCGTTCTCGAGGGCCGCGGGCAGCGCCACGTCCTTGAACTCGAAGACGATGTCCGGGTACTTCGCCGCGTCCAGCCAGCGATCATTCTGGAGGTGCCCGTCACGCGCCTCGTTGCCCGTCTTCAGCGAGCTGACCGGGACGGAGAACTTCCCCGTGGCCTTGCCGTTCTGCACCACCACCGAGCCCTTCACCGAGTTGGACAGGCCGTTGATGACCTCCAGCGGCGCGTCGAGCATGAAGGTGACGGTGTCGCGGTGGCTCTCATCATTGAAGTTGAAGGTCTGGGTGCCGGCGGCGGGCGCGGGCCTGGCCTGCGCGCCCGCGATCAGGGGCATCAGGGTGACGAGCATCAGCACTGAGGAACGGACGAACATGGGAGCCTCTCTTCTACGGATGACGGGAGCACCGTGGATGCATGTTCTACGCAGAGGCCACCTCAGCGGTTACGGGCCGGAATCTTCCGCCGCGTCTACTACTGCGCGCTGCTGGCGCTCTGTCCGTCCAGTGCCTCACGCAACAGGCTGTCCCGAGCCGGTTGAAGCTTGACGCCGCCCGGGGTGGGCGTCACGCCGAGTTCTTCTAGCAAACCTTCAAGCCCTGCAAAAGCCGAACGATGGAGTTCCTCGTCCAGGATCCGCTGGAACAGGGGGCCTCCGGCCACCGCGTCCACCGCCGCCCCATAGGCCCCTACAGTGGCGGTGGATCCTTGCGTGGCCAACAATTCCAGGACGTGATCCAGCCCGCGCGCGTTGCCCGTGGCGCGTCGCAGCTCCACGTCGATGCGCAGGGCCAGGAACGCGCCCACCCAGTAGATGCCCGGCGGCTGGCTCTCGTCGATCATCTCCTGCGTGGTGCGCCCGTCGGCCTGCTCGCGGCCACGGCGGAAGCCCTTCACCAGCTCGTGCCAGGCGCGCTCGGCGGACTGTCTGCCGGAGCGGGCGCGCGCCACCTCCGTGAGATAGGTGGCCAGCCCCTCGGAGATCCAGGGCGTGCGCGGAAGGATCGTCGGGTGGGTCAGGTGCAAGAGCTCGTGGAGGGCCACCCAGTCGCCCACGAGCGCGGCGGGCGTGGTGTCCTGCCCCACCAGCAAGGCGACGCTTGGAGGAGAGCTCCACAGCACCATGCCGAAGACGTTGGCCTCGGCGCGGCCCGGCACGGGGTAGACGACGACGCTGACGCGCGGGTGCGGGAAGTTGCGCCGGATCGTCCGCACCTCCTCGCCCGTCTGCCGGAGCCACTCGCAGATCTGCGCATCCGTGAGGTGCGACATCCGTCCGACGATGGCCACATCCATCACCGCGTCCGTGAGCCGACTCTGGCAGCGCCGCCCACCGAAGCCGTGAACGCCCGAGTCCACGAGATCCTCGGCGGTGAGGCGATACAGCCCTCCGGGCCCGGCCTGCCATGGCAGCAGCGCCTCCACGCCCTGCACCGACAGCTCCACCCGCAGCCTGGGATCCGCCACGCGCGGGCGCATCAGCCAGGAGCGCCCGGTGACGAGCCAGTCGTCCCCCTGCCCCAGGCCGCCGGAGAAGCTCCACCAGCGTCCGCGGCCACGCGCTCCCAGCGGATAGTGGTAGCGCAGGAAGCGTGTGTTGGCCGGCACGCTCATGCCCTTCTCGCGCACAGGCAGCGCGCGGGCGTGCCCCGACTCGCTGTAGGCCCAGAGGGTCTCCACGGCGCCGTCCTGGGTGAAGAGGAACTCTCGCGGCGCGTTGTGGACGAGCACCACCTCCACGTCGAGCCCATGAGTGGGCTCGCGCGTATAGGTGACGTTGTAGCGCAGGCTCGAGGCCTCGCTCGTGGCGGCGGACGGACGCACGGCCTCCCTGCGACAGGAGGCCAGCCCCACGGCGAGGACGCTCAGGCACAGCCAGTGGACAGCGGGCCGCCCCGACATCAGAACAGGTGCAGCACCAGCCCGCTGCGCAGCTTGGGCTCGAACCACGTGGACTTGGGCGGCATGATCTCGCCCGCGTCCGCGATGGCCATGAGCTGATCCAGGCTCGTCGGGAAGAGCGAGAAGGCCACCTTCCACGCGCCGCCGTCCACCAGCCGCTCCAGCTCCTCCATGCCGCGGATGCCGCCGACGAAGTGGATGCGCGAGTCCTTGCGCGGATCGCCGATGCCCAGCAGCGGCTCCAGCACGTTGCGCTGGAGGATCGTCACGTCCAGCACGCCCGTGGGCGTCTGCTCGAACGTCCCCGGCTTCGAGGACAGCTGGTACCACTTGCCGCCCAGGTACATACCGAACTGGTGCACCTGCCCCGGCTTCTTCTGGGCGCCCTGCTTCACGTCGAAGCGCTCGCCCAGCCGCCGCAGCAGCTCCTCCGGCGACAGCCCGCGCAGGTCCTTCACCACGCGGTTGTAGTCGAGGATCTGCATCTGATCGTGCGGGAAGATCACCGCGAGGAACCGGTCATGCCCGCCGCCCTCGCCCCGCTTCTGGCGCAGCGCGTGAACGCGCGAGGCCGCCGCCGAGCGGTGGTGCCCATCCGCGATGTAGAGCGCCGGCACGGCGCGGAAGGCCTCCCGCAGCCGGGCGTTGAGCTCGCCGCGCACCACCCAGAAGGTGTGGCCGATGCCGTCCTCGGTGGTGAAGTCGTACTCGGGCGCGCCGCGCGTGCCCTCCTCCACCAGCGCGCCAATGGCCGACGAGGCGCGGTAGGTGAGGAACACGGGCTCGTCATTGCCGCCCAGATCGTCCACGTGCCGCGTGCGGTCGTCCTCCTTGTCCGCGCGCGTCAGCTCGTGCTTCTTGATGCGGCCGGCGTCGTACTCCTCCACGCTCGCGGCGGCCACCACGCCCGTCTGCACGTGCGAGCCCATCTTCTGCCGGTACAGGTAGAAGCACGGCTCGGCCTCCTGCCGCAGCCAGCCCTCGCGCTGGAAGAGGGCCAGGTTCTCACGGCCCTTGGCGTACACCTCGTCCGCGTGCTCGTCCGTGCCGGGCGGCAGATCGATCTCCGGCCGGGAGACGCGGAAGAAGCTGTGAACGTTGCCCTTCGCGTACGCGCGGGCCTCTTCGGCGTTCACCACGTCATAAGGAGGTGCTACGAGCTTCTGCGCCAGTTCCTTCGGGGGGCGGAGGCCACGGAAGGGACGGAGTTCGGCCAAGGAGTCGCTCCAAGTTCAGGGTCCGGCCCGGAGGCTGGCCCAAAGCCCCGGGCGATGCGAGCCTCATCTCGCCCATCTGTTTTTTCCATGGCGCACCGTGTCAGTAAAACGTTGACACCCAAAGCAGGAGCCAGCGGAGCACCCACCGCCTGTGCGCATGTAAGCCCCTGTAAATACGTCTACTTTCGGGAGATTGAACGTTCCGGGACTGTTGGAGGCCTGCTCGTTCGTTGCCCCTCTGACAGGGCCGCTCCCCTCCTGAAACGTTGATTGCAAATCGGTAAATCGGTTTGCAGAGTGGCCTCGAGCATGGCGGGTGCGGGCCTGAGCGCCCCGCCGTGTAGGACAAGGTAATGAACGAAAATGCTCTCAACGCCAACGTGGGCCTGAAGCTCCGGGGCCTGCGGCTGGCGCGCAACATCAAGCAGACGGATGCGGCGAAGGAACTGGGGGTGTCGCCGGCGTACCTGAACCTGATCGAGAAGGGCAAGCGGGTGATGCCCTTCCCGCTCCTGTGGAAGGCGCTGCGCTACTTCGACCAGGATCCGGAGCAGTTCATGTCCTCGCTGGGCGAGGGCCGAGTGGACGAGGCGCTGGCGAAGCTGTTGGACGAGCCTTTGCTCAAGAGCCTGGACATCGACTCGGAGTCGCTCCAGAGCCTGTCGGCGGAGCCGAAGCTGGCGGGCACGGTGGCCGCGCTGTTCAACCTCTACAAGAACACGCGCACGCAGCTGGAGAACGTGCTGGCGCAGCTGTCCAACGAGGAGCGCACGCGCACCCAGTCCAATGACGGGCCGGGCGTGCGCTATGACTACTCGCCCTTCGACGAGGTGAGTGACTTCCTGGAGTCCCACCGCAACTACTTCCCCGAGCTGGAGGAGCAGGCGGACGCGCTGCGGCGGGACTTGAAGCTGGAGCGGGTGCTGACCAGCGCCCAGCTCATCCGCCTGCTGGAGGAGCGCTTCGGCTTCCAGGTGGGGTTCGAGCGCGGCCCGAGCGGCTCGTCGGTGGTGCGGCGGCTGGATCTGGACGAGCAGACCCTCACGCTGTCGCCGGACCTGACGGAGCAGCCGCTGAAGTTCCAGATCGCCACCTCCATCGGGCTGCTGCTGATGGACCGCTCGAAGCTGGTGGAGCGCATCGTCGGCGCCGGGCGCACGCGCCACGCGGAGACGCAGCGGCTCATCAAGGTGAACCTGGCCAACTACTTCGCCGGCGCGCTGATGCTGCCCTACGGGGACTTCTTCAAGGAGGTGGAGCGCACGCGCTACGACGTGGAGCTGCTCTCCAGCATCTTCGGCACCACGTACGAGACGGTGGCGCACCGGCTGTGCAACCTCTCGGACCCCAAGCGCATGGGGCTGCCGTTCCACTTCCTGCGAGCGGACATCGCCGGCAACATCTCCAAGCGCTACAGCGGCACGGGGCTGAAGTTCGCCACGGGCGGCGGCTCGTGCGGCAAGTGGGCCGTGCACCTGGCCTTCCTCAACCCGGGCCAGCTCACGCGGCAGTACTCGATGATGCCGGACGGGGCCACGTACTTCTGCTTCGCCAAGGTGCAGCTGCAGCCCATCGAGGGCTCCATCGTGAAGGGCACGGCGTACTCCATCGGCCTGGGCACCCACGCGGAGAACGCGAAGTACCTGGCCTACGGGCTGCCGACGAACGACCTGCGCAAGGACGCGGTGGCCACGGGCATCACCTGCCGCTTCTGCGAGCGGACCGACTGCAACCAGCGCGCGGCGGCCAGCTACCGCTTCGCCTTCGCCTTCGACGAGTACACGAAGAAGGACTGCTTCTTCTCGCCGCTGCTGGTGCACGAGAAGAACGACAAGGGCGAGCGCGGGGAGAACGGCGAAAGGAATGGGGCCGATAAGAACGGCCGACAGGAACTGCTGGACAAGCAGGCCCGGCGCCGTAACAAGAGCGAGTCATGAGCCTGTCGGACACCGAACGCGCCCACATCGAGACCGCCCTCCAGAAGCAGCGAGACGCGCTGGCCACCCTGCGCTTCACCGGCAGCCCGGCGGAGGTGGCCCAGGGCCTCATCCAGCTGGCCGAGCTGCACGGCATGCTCGAGGACCACGCCGCCAGCCGTAAGCACTACGAGGAGGCGCTGAGCCTGTTCCGGACGGCGCACCACAAGCAGGGCCAGGCCCAGGCGCTGTACGGGCTGGGCGTGGCGCGCGCGCAGTTCGAGGACCACAAGGGCGCCATCGAGTGGATCGCCCAGGCCGCGGCCCTCTACAACGAGGTGAAGGACAAGGAGGGCGAGGCCCTGTGCCGCGCCTGCATCGGCGAGAGCCTGCGCGCGCTGGGCCACCGCGACGGCGCCGAGGAGAAGTACCAGGAGGCGCTCATCCTCTTCCGGCAGACGCGCAACACGGACCGGGTGGCCGCGCTGCTGATGGACATCGGCGACCTCCGCATGGAGGCCGGTGACTACAAGCGCGCCCGCGAGCGCTTCCTGGAGGCGCTGACGATCCTGGAGAAGAAGGGCGACGAGCCGGAGCCGCTGGCGCTCTGCCAGCTCCTGCTGGGTGAGGCGGAGGGGCTGCTCGGCAACCACGACGCGGCCCGGCCGCACCTGCTCGAGGCGGTGGAGCTGTACTCGCAGTTGCACGATCACGTCTTCGAGGCCCGGGCCCGGTGGGACCTGGGCATCGCCTGCTTCCAGCAGAAGGACCTGGCCGCGGCGAAGGAGCAGTTCGAGGCCGTGCTGCCGCTCTACGAGGAGCAGGGCCGCGCCGACGAGGCGGAGAAGGTGCGCAAGGTGCTCGCGCACTTCGCCACCCGCAGCGCGTGACTCAGGCGCTGATGCCGGCACCCACCGCGATGGCCAGCAGCCCGAGCACGCCCGCGGCGTAGAGCGTGTAGCGCCACTCGCCGCGCAGCCCGAGCATGGTGCCAGCCACCACCAGCCGCGCCACCGGCGTCACCAGCAGCAGCGAGGCCGCGCCCTTGCGCAGGGTGTCGATGGCCACGTGCACCGCCTCGGACTGGGGCAGCACCTCCAGGCCCAGCGACGCGAGGAACATGCTGCCGCTGATCAGCGCGCCGCCTCGGAGGATGCGGGCGATCCACCGCTCCCCCGCCATCGCGCGTCCGAGCCTCGCCGGGGCCTGCGCGGGCACCGCCGCTGGAGTCTCCGTCTCCGTCACCACCGCGTTCGCCTTGGCCACCGCCTCCATGGGCGGAGGCGTCGGTGCCGCGGCCTCGCTCACTTCCACACGCTCGGCCACAGTCCCTCCCCTCCCTTCCAGAACATCTGCGTCGCCACCAGGAGCAGCACCAGGGCGAAGAGCTTCTTGAGCACCGCCGTGGGCACGCGCGGCATCAGCCGGCTCCCGAGATAGGCCCCCCCGAGCACGCCCACGATCAGGGGCGAGACGAGCGCCAGCTTCACGTGTCCGCGCCAGGCGTAGGAGGCCACGCTCGCGGCCCCCGTCACGCCGATCATCAGGTTGCTCGTGGCGCTGGCCACCTTGAAGGGCACCCGCATCCCATAGCTCATCAGCGGCACCTTCAGCGGCCCGCCGCCGACACCCAGCAGCGCCGACAGCCCGCCCGCCACGAACGAGCCGGAGACGCCCAGCGGGTAGTTCACCGGGGTGTACCCCGTCGTCACCGGCTCCTCGCGGCGCGAGCGCACCAGGAGGATCTGCAGGGCGACATAGAGGGTGAAGAAGCCGAACACCACCGCGACCATGGCCGGAGCCAGGTAGGCCGCCACCAGGCCTCCGGCGATGGCGCCGACCACGGTGGCCAGCTCCAGCGAGAGCCCCAGGCGGATGTCACTCAGGCGGTTGTCCACGTAGCTGGCCGCGGAGGCGCACGAGCTGGCCACCACGCACATGAGGCTCGCGGGCACCGCCTCCTCCAGCGGCAGGTGGAAGCCGAACACCAGCGCCGGCACCAACACCACCCCACCGCCGATACCGAGCAGCGCGCCCGTCAGGCCCGCGAGACCACCCGCGGCGATGAGGAGGAAGACCGTCATTCTCCAGGAGGATAGGGGCGCGATCCGGGTTCGGATAGCGGCATTCCCCCTGGCCCCCAGTGCTCGCCTGGTCGGCCGCTGACCTCGAGCTCGCCTCTTGGACTCGAGGCCAGCGCGAACGTTCGGCAGCGGGCAACGCAGACGCCGGATCAGGCGGCGTAGGCGCCGATGGTGCCCTCGGGGAACTCCTCGAGAAAACGCGCGCGCGTACGCGGCGTGAACGTGCCGCGAGTCATGTAGGCCAGCAGGCGACGGAGGATGCTTCGCGTCTGCTCCAGCGCGGCGTCCACCTCGGCGGCGAAGTCGAAGCCGTCATGCCGGTACAGCTCGTGGAAGCTCAGCTGCGAGTAGGCCGGCAGCGCTCGGGTCCGCCCCAGCGGGCTGGAGAGCACCATCCCCATGAGGTAGAGCCCCCGCACCCACCCGTCCACCTGCGCCTTCGTGGGAGCCTGCCCCACCCGCTCCTGCGAGGACAGCCGGACGAGCTCGTAGATGCCGCGGCCGATGCCCCGGTAGGGAAAGCTGGCGCTCTTGATGACCTGGAAGCGCTCGCGCAGGCGCGGGGTGCCGAGGATCTCCATGCCGTGCAGCTCGCGCAGATAGAAGAGCGTCTGCGCCCACTCGAGCTGCCGGTGGGCGTCCAGCACCGACTCCTCCTTGCGCTTGTGGCGCGCCACGAGCCGATCCACCTCCGGGTGCAGCCGCCGATCCAGGCACAGGTGCGTGAAGTAGCCGGCCAGCACCGCCAGGCCGGGCTCGGTGCCCACCAGGGCGCCGGTGGCCACCAGCTCGCCCATCTTCAGCCCCAGCCCCACGGGCGCGCGCTCGTGGTACAGCCGCGCGAAGGGCGGCAGATCCTTCTCGGGCAGCAGCGCCGACAGGCCGCCCCGTAGCCCCTCGCAGACCGGTAGATCCGGCAGCGCCGCGCCGAAGCGGGCATAGGGCAGATCCTCGGCAAGGGCCCGTGCGATGTCGGGTGGCAGGTTGCCCGGGTGGGCGGCGAGCTGCTCGATGGCGGTCAGGTGCAGCAGCAGCGTGGGCATACGCGGTAAGAGCTACCCAGCGCGACGCGTCAATGCAACGTTCACGTGAAGCCGAAGCTTTGAGACCAACAAGGGCGGCGCTACAGTCCGCGCCGTTTTTCCTACCCCCAGGAGTACATCCTCACCATGAACTTCAGCTTCGTCCCGGGTGACGCCGTGCGGGCAGGCGGCGCCATGCTCGTCATTCCCTTGCTCGATGGAGACCTCGGGGACTCCGCGCCCGCCGCGCTGGTGGACGCCGACAAGGCCCTGGACGGCAAGCTGCGCGCCGCCGCGACCCAGGAGGGCTTCAAGGGTAAGGCGGATCAGTCCCTGGTGCTCCACACGCTGGGTCGGCTGCAGGCCGAGCGGGTGATGCTGCTGGGCCTGGGCGCTCGCGCCAGGACGACGCCCGAGGTGCTGCGGCTGGCGGCCGGACGCGCCGCGAAGATGGCCCAGAAGCTCAAGCTGACCGAGCTCACCTTCGTCGTCCCGGAGACGGCTCCCGCTCCGGTGGCCGTGCGCGCCATCGTCGAGGGGCTGATGCTGGGCGTGTACAAGTTCGACCGGTACAAGACGACCGGCGGCAAGGAAGAGAAGAAGGCGCCGGGGCTGGGCGCGGTGCGGCTGGTGCTGCCCCAGGGCGCGAGCCAGGGCGCGGAGCTCGAGGAGGCGGTGGAGTTGGGCCGCGACGTGGCGCAGGCCACCAACTGGGCGCGAGACCTGGTGAACGAGCCGGCCAACGTGGTGCACCCGGACCGGCTGGCCCAGGCGGCCCAGGAGGTAGCGAAGGCGGCGGGCCTGAAGGCCACCATCGGCGGGCGCCGGGAGATCGAGCGGCTGCGGATGGGCATGTTCCTGGGCGTGGCGCAGGGCAGCGCCCACGAGCCGAAGCTGATCCACCTCTCCTACGTGCCGAAGAACCCCAAGGACGCCAGGCGCGCCCCGGTGGCGCTGGTGGGCAAGGCCATCACGTTCGACTCGGGCGGCCTGTCGCTCAAGCCGGCCGACTCGATGGTGGAGATGAAGACGGACATGGCGGGCTCGGCGGCGGTGCTGGCGGCCATGCGCGTCATCGGCGAGCTGCAGCCGCCCTTCCCCGTCCACGCCTTCATCGGCGCGTGCGAGAACATGCCCTCGGGCACCGCGTACCGGCCGGGCGACATCCTCACCTCGCGCCTGGGCAAGACGGTGGAGATCACCAACACGGACGCCGAGGGGCGGCTGGTGCTGGGCGACATCCTCACCTGGGCCGTCGAGCACAAGCCGGCGGCCATCATCGATCTGGCCACGCTGACGGGCGCCTGCGTGATTGCCCTGGGCAACTACATCGTCGGCGCGTTCGGCGATCACGACGCCACGGTGGAGCAGGTGCTGTCGGCGGCGAAGGCGGCGGGCGAGGAGCTGTGGCGCATGCCCGTCACGGAGCTGCAGAAGGACGCGCTGCGCTCGGAGGTGGCGGACATGAAGAACTCGGGCGAGCGCTGGGGCGGCGCCATCAACGCGGCCCTGTTCCTCAAGGAGTTCGTGGGCGACACGCCGTGGGTGCACCTGGACATCGCCGGCCCGTCCACCAGCCCCAAGGAGCGCGGCTACTTCAACAAGGGCGCCACGGGCGTCGGCGTGCGCACGCTCGTCGAGTTCGTGCGGCAGCGCGCGGCCTCGCCCGAGCAGGAGCCGGCGCGGGAGACTGCCGCTGCCGCCAGGCCCGCCAAGGGCAAGGCCCGGAGCAAGACGGCCCGCGCCTGAGAGCCGCTGTACGCCGGATGGGGTGAGGACCTCGCGCCTCACCCCTCCGTGCCAGACTAGCCGCGCTCCGGAATGGGACGCACGGCGCCGAAGAGGGCCTCCACGCTGCGCGTGACGTCCTCCGACGAGGACTCCGCCGGCCACGTGGCGAGCATCATGAAGACCCGGCCAGGGCTGCCCTCCGTCACCGCCACGCGGCCGTACACGTCCTCGCCCACCTGGAAGTTGAAGCCCACCGCGCTGTCGGACAGCGGGAGCGGCTCCGGATCCGAGGCGACGAAGCCCGGCTGCTCGCGCAGGCCCTGGTTCAGCCGCTCGGCGAACTGGGTGGGAGTGGCCACGGCGGGAGCCACCTGGAGCACCACCTGGGCGCCGCTGGTGCGGTGCTTGAGGACGACGGGGATGGCCATCCCCTCGGGAGAGTTCTGCTCCTCCGTCTCGTCGAGCTGCCACTCCGCGGTGGGCCGGACGATCTCGAAGCCCAGATCCTCATCCACGTAGCGGCGCGTCGAGGAGGCGTGGTCCTCCGCGGCCAGGGTGGCCTTCGCGGCCTGCGCCTCCTGAGCCACCCGCGGCCCCTTCACCGAGGAGCGCGAGGCCCCACACGCCGTGCACAGCGCCACCACGCCCAAGCCCAGCCAACCCAACCGACCCATGTCCCCACCCCCAACCCCAAGCCTGATCGCAAACGTGGGCACGGGCCGCGTGTGCGGCCAGTGGGGCTGTCGTGGGAGGTGGGCCTCCTGTCAGGCGGCGGAAACTTCGTCGGCGATCGCCCGGGCGGCGGCCACCGGATCCACCGCGGTGTGCACGGGTCGGCCGACCACGAGCAGATCCCCTCCGGCCCGGATCGCGAAGGCCGGCGTCTCCGCGCGGGCCTGGTCCCCCTTCTCCGCGCCCGCGGGCCGGATGCCCGGGGTGCACAGGAAGGGCGAGGGACCGAGCAGGCGACGCAGGCCCTCCGCCTCGCGAGGCGAGCACACCAGGCCATCCACCCCGGCGTCCACGGCGAGCCGCGCCAGCCGCTGGGCCGCCGCCTCCGGAGTGCCGGTGAGCCCCACCGCCGCCACGTCCTCGGCGGACAGCGAGGTGAGCACCGTCACCGCCAGCACCCTGGGAGGCGCGTGGCCCTGGGCCCTGGCGCCCTCGCGAGCGCCGCGCACCGCGGCCTCGAGCATGGCCTTGCCGCCCGCCGCATGGACGGTGAGCAGCGCCACTCCGAGCGCTCCGGCGCGAGCGGCCGCCAGCTCCACGGTGTTGGGGATGTCGTGCAGCTTCAGATCGAGGAACACCTTGGCGCCGAGCTTCTGGAACGCCGCCACGGCCGCCGGGCCATGCTCGACGAAGAGCGAGAGCCCCACCTTGGCGTAGCCCATGTGCGGCGCCACCCGCGAGTACAAGGAGAGGCCCTGCTCCAGCGGCAGATCCGCGGCGAGGGCGAGCCGCTCACGGGCGGCGGGAGAAGTGCTCACGTCAGTCCTTCCTGGAGGGCGCGGTAGGTCAGCGCCAGCTGGTCCGCGAGATCCTTCGGTAGCACGTTCTGCGCGGAGAAGAGCGCATAGGACACGAACGCGTCGAGCGCCTCCAAGGTCAGCGCGCGAGAGAGCGCCTCGTCTCCGCACGCCACGTTGCGGCGGATCTGCTCCACGTCCACGCGGCCCTCCGCGTCGAGCAGCACGCTGGCATACGCGTCCTCCAGCCCCGCGGGAGGCGACTTGAGGAAGCCCTGGAACATGCCCACGTCGCGGCCCATCTCCTGGACGGCGCGGAACACCAGCGAGAGCAGCAGGTTGTAGCGCTCCTCGGGGCCGAGCATCTCCGAGGCCATCATGTCCATCGTGGCCGAGGGCTCGGCCTTCGGCTGGGGTGGCGGCGCCTCGGGCTCGACGACGAGCGAGCCCCCGCGCACGCGCTCCTCCACCCAGGTGAAGAAGGCGTGGAGGCTGCCCTCGTACGCGGCGCGCAGCTCCTTCAACGTCACGCCCGGCCGGGCCTTGGCGGCCAGCGCCTCCTCTCCCGGCGCGAAGCCGCCCTTGCCCACCCGCAGCCGCAGGTCATCCGGGAACTGGCGGCGCAGCCGGTTGGTCGCCTCGCCGCGCTTGATGCCCTGGATGACGAGATCCTTGGTGCGCTCGGGCAGCTTGACGACGTCGCTCACCGGCGCCTGGGCCTCCAGGAAGAGGAAGCTGCCCTCCATCATCTCGAAGAGGTTCAGCACCACCTCGCGCACCAGGAACGTCATGGCGTTGTAGAGGTTGGCCTCGGAGACCATCTCCTCGGTGGTGAGCACCTGGCCGATGCGCCGCGTGGGCGTCACCAGGCTCACCGCGCGGGTGAGCTGATCCGAGGTGAGCAGCCCGAGCTGCACGAGCGCGGCGCCCAGCCGCTCGTAGCGCTCGGTGGAGGTGGCGAACACCACCTGCCCGTCCCGGAACGTCACCGTGCGGCGCAGCGGCCCGTGCTGGACGATGAGCTGTCCGCTGCGGATGCCCGACAGGACGTAGGAGAAGACATCCTCCATGAAGAGCGAGCCCAGATTGCCGGCGAAGAAGCCGATCAGATCCGGTGGCTCTCTGAGGAGGATCATCCCTTCGGGCGAGTGAAAATGCGCCGCGTAGGGACGGGTCGGCGACATGCCGACGGTGAGCGGCCGCTCGAGCTCGAGAGCGGCCGACTCACCGGTGATGCGAGGAGTGGCTTTGGGGCGTGGAGGTGCCACGCTTCCAGTCTACTTCTTCTTCTTCAGCTCGGAATCGATGATGGTCTTGAATTCCTCGGCGGGCACCGCGCCCGACAGGACGATGCCGTTGATGAAGAAGGCTGGGGTCCCGCTGACCCCCACCTTCTCGCCATCGGCCATGTCCTTCTTGACCAGCTCGGCCTTCTTGCCGGAGTCCAGGCACTCGTTGAAGCGAGCGGTGTCCAGGCCGAGGTCCGCGGCGTGCTTCTTCAGGTCATCCACCGTGAGCGCCTGCTGATTGGCGAACAGCTTGTCGTGGTACTCCCAGAACTTGTTCTGGTCCGCGGCGCACGCGGAGGCCTCGGCGGCCTTGGGCGCCTCCTTGTGGAAGCTCAGCGGGAAGTGGCGGAACACCAGGCGGACCTGGTCGCCGTAGCTCTTCACCACCTCGTCCACGGTGTTCTTGGCGCGGCTGCAGAACGGGCACTGGAAGTCGCTGAACTCCACGATGGTGACCGGAGCGTTCTCCGGGCCCTTCGACGGACCGGTGGCCGCCACCTGCACGCGCTTCTCGGGCAGGGAGATCTGCACGTCCGCCTTGCTCTTCAGGTCGGTGAACAGGGCCTGCGCCTTCTCGCGCCGGGTCTGCTCGGTGAGCATCTTGACGATCTCGGGCTTGACCTGCTCCACCGTCACCTCGGGGGGCAGCTGGCCGGAGGCCTTGGCCTGCTCGAAGATCTTCTTGATCTCGTCGTCGCCCGGCTGGGCGACCTTGTCCTCCACCTCGGCCTTGAGCAGCGCGTCCTCGTTGGCCAGGCCGCGCTTCTTGGCCTCCGCCTGCACGAGCTTCTCGATCACGTAGCCCTCGAGGCCGCGCTTGATCATCTCCTGCTTGCGCTTCTCGAGGTCCATCAGCTGCGGCCCGATGCGGCCAGCGAGCTCACCGTAGGTGACCTTCTGCTCGGCGCCATCCACCTTGTAGGTGGCGACGACCTGCTCCGGAGGCAGATCGCACTGAGCCCCGGAGGCGCCAGCGGCGGTGGTGGTGGGATTGGCCGCGGGCGTCGTCTGCTTGTTGCAGCCGGCGGCGAAAGAGGCCGCCAGGAGCGCGGCAAGGACAATTCGGGAGGGACGCATGGACATGGGTCCGGCGTCTTAATCGAGGTGTCCAGTGCCTCGCAAAAGAAACTTCCGATCAGGCGACCAGCGGCTCCAGGTCCCGTCCGCTCGCCAGCTCGGGCAGGCGCACCTCTGCTCGCTCCACGTCCGCCGGCCGGCCCTGGACGAGCTCGTAGCAGCTCGGGTCCGACAGCACCTTCTGCACCAGCTTGTGGTTGAGCGCGTGCCCCGTCTTGAACACCTTCAGGTGGCCGATGACGGGCCGCCCGAAGAGGGACACGTCCCCGATGGCGTCGAGGATCTTGTGCCGCACGAACTCGTCCGGGAAGCGCAGCCCGTCCGGGTTGAGGATGGAGGACTCGTCCACGACGATGGCGTTGTCCAGCGAGCCGCCGCGCGCCAGCCCCAGCTTCTTGAGCATCTCCACGTCCCGCAGGAAGCCGAAGGTGCGCGCGCGGGAGATCTCCCCGGAGAAGCAGCGGTCGCTCAGCTCGAGCTCGAAGGACTGGCTGGAGATGAGCGGGTGCTTGAAGTCGATGGTGCAGCTGACGCCGAAGCGGCGGGCGGGGACCAGCGAGGCCTCCTTGTCGCCCTCCGTCACGGTGACGGGCTTCTTGATGACCAGGTAGCTGCGCCGCCCCTCCAGCTCGCGCACGCCCACGCTCGTCACCATCTGCACGAAGTGCTCGGCGCTGCCGTCCATGACGGGCACCTCGGGGCCATCCAGCTCCACGCGCACGTTGTCGATGCCCAGCCCCGCCAGCGCCGACAGCAGGTGCTCCACCGTGCCCACCTTCACGCCGTCCTTGCCCAGGGTGGTGGCCAGCGCGGTGTCCACCACGAACTCGGAGCGCGCCGGGATGGCGACCTGCCCCGCCAGGTCCGTGCGGACGAAGACGATGCCGTGATCGGCCGGAGCCGGCCACAGCGTGAGGTTCACCGGAACGCCCGAGTGGAGCCCTACGCCCTTGCAGGAGACGGGCTCTGAGATGGTGCGCTGGTAGTCGGGGAACAAAGGCATTGCGGTGTCGCCTCTCTCACGCTGCTCGCTACGGCCTGTCTTACCGCCCGGGCCCTGGCTACGGGCCCGAAACGTTCACTTCTGGATCTGAAACGCCGCACTGACGAGAGCAAGCCCCATGCCACCCTGCCTGTAACCCCACCCATTCCAACGTGCCGCAGGGATTCCACTCAAACCCCTGAAACTCCAGGGATTTCTCCCATCCTGGCGCAGCGACTGCGTGCTGCGCGCGGCCTTCCCCCTCAACTCACTGGGTCCCTCCGCCCCCGACCGTGACATCCGTGTCCGGAAATCCTCGCCCAGACACCCCGGACTTGTGACCTGGTGGACACCTGCCCGTGATGCAATGCGGCGGGTCCATAGCGCAAGGGACCGGTTGGAGGCAATCGCTCCTCCAGTTGGGAGCCCCAGCACTGGGAGTGATTCGCGAGGGAAGCGCTCAGCGGCTGGCGGGCGCCAGGAAGCGATCCCGGAGGGCCTCGGCTTCTTTGCGATCAAAGGATCGGCCCTGGAGGGCGACGCGGCGGCTGACCGAGGTGAAGGTGTGCTCCAGCGTCGGCGTGAACTGGCGAAGGTCCTCGGCGAGCCGCTGGCGGATGCTGGGGCCCTCGGGCGGCCAGGGCAGCTCCACGAGGAGCGCGGCGAAGCGGTCGAAGGCCTCGTAGTCCGAGTAGCGCAGCAGCTGGTAGCTCACGTCCTGGAAGTAGCTCAGGAAGGACTTGAAGGCCGAGAGGGCCGCCTCCGCGGCGGCCACATCCTCCGAGCGCAGCGCCAGCTCGGTGCCGCGGCACAGCTGGCCGAAGACCCACAGATCCTTGCGCAGGCGCCAGGCCATGGACTCCTGGGCCACCAGCTGCTGGAAGGCCTCCTCGCCGGTGGCGGCTCCGGGCTCGAGCGCCTCCACCAGGGCCACCACCTGGGCGCGGAAGAGCGCGGTGAAGGCGATGGCGGCCTTCATGGGCGCGTCCGGATGGGCCTCCAGATCGACGAGCACCTCGCGGGCGATGCGGTTGGTCTCCTTGGCGATGTCCCGCGCGGCGCGGAGGCTGGCGGCCTTCAGGCGCTTGGGGCCCACCTGGGTGGCCAGCTCGTTGCGAAGGAAGCCCATCAGGCTCACGGCCTCGCTGCGCACCAGGGCGAGCACCACGCGCGCGCGCCGGGGCGTGGAGTCGTCCCCCTCCCGGCCCACATAGGAGAGGTAGCGCAGCAGGCGGAAGAGGCCGAGGAAGGCGACGGTGAAGGGAGCGCGGATGTCCTGCGGCTGGCTGGCGAGCAGCTCGAGGACGCGCACCGAGCGGAGACGGTCGTACTCGATGCGGAACTCGAGCGGCCGGAAGGGGCGGAAGTAGCGGTTGAGGACGATCTCCCGCAGGGCCAGGTTGCCCACGTCGGTGAAGAGGGCCAGGCCGCACACGGGCAGCTTGAGCAGGTGATCGATGAGGTTGCGCAGGGACTCGAAGGCCTCGCGCAGGACGAAGAGGCTCTCCTGGGGGGTCTCCTGGTCGAGCTCCTCCTCGATGAAGGCGCGGCGGACGCGGTCATCGGCGAGCTGGGTCTCCACGTACTTGCGGAAGACGCGCTTGGAGTCCGAGTCCGGATCCAGCAGGCGGCGGCCGATGCGGATGGCGCGGTGGATGGCGTCGCGGACGTCCTCGAGCTCCTCGTGGAAGTCCCGGGTGACGAGGGGGCGCTCCTGGGAGTCCACCACCACGTTGTGGAGGTTGAAGTAGCGCTCCACGCCACGCAGGAGCATCTCGAACTCGAAGAGCTGCTCCTCGCGGCCCTCGATGCTGACGCCGCGCAGCCAGCGCTCGCGCTCGGCGAGGACGCCGACACGGGAGCCCTGCGAGGTGCGTACCAGATCCGCGTAGAAGTCCCGGGCGACGCGGGGCGTCGTCTGGGAAGGCTCCTTCGCGCGTACCTGGCTCATCGTGGGGAGATCCCTATCAGAAGAGGCTGCCCTGAGGTGAGGCGGGAGGGGGGGCCTTCTTGAAATAACCGTAGGCTCGGTGGGTGGCCATGCGGCCTCGGGGGGTGCGCTGGAGGAAGCCTTCTTGGAGCAGGAAGGGCTCGTACACGTCCTCGATGGTGTCGCGCTGCTCGCCCACGCTGGCGGCGATGGTCTCCACGCCCACCGGGCCGCCGCCGAACTTCTCGATGATGGTCAGCAGGATCTTCCGATCCATGGCGTCCAGGCCGCTGGCGTCCACCCCGAGCCGATCCAGCGAGCTACGGGCCAGCTCCTGGGTGATGCGGCCCTCGCCCTCCACCTGGGCGAAGTCTCGCAGCCGGCGCAGCAGGCGGTTGGCGATGCGGGGCGTGCCGCGCGAGCGGGTGGCCATCTCCTTGCTGGCGTCGCGGTCCAGGGGGATGCCGAGGATGCGCGCCGAGCGGTTGAGGATGAGCTCCAGGTGCCTGGGCTCGTAGTACTCCAGGCGCTCCTGGATCTGGAACCTGTCCCGGAGCGGTGAGGTGAGGAGGCCCGTGCGGGTGGTGGCGCCGATGAGGGTGAAGGGCGGCAGATCGATCTTCATCGCTCGGGCGGCGGGGCCCGTGTCGATGGTGATGTCCAGCCGGAAGTCCTCCATGGCGGGGTAGAGATACTCCTCGACGGCGGCGTTGAGGCGGTGGATCTCGTCGATGAAGAGGACGTCGCGCTCGTTGAGGTTGGTGAGCAGGCCGGCCAGGTCGCCCTTGCGCTCGAGCGCGGGGCCGCTGGTGACGTGGATGCCCACGCCGAGCTCGGAGGCGATGATGTGGGCCAGCGACGTCTTGCCCAGGCCGGGAGGCCCGGAGAACAGGCAGTGGTCGAGCGCGTCCTTCCGGTGGCCCGCGGCGCGCACGTAGACCTTGAGCTTCTCGACGACGGCGTCCTGCCCCACGTACTCCTCGAAGGTGCGGGGTCGGAGCGAGGCCTCCAGGCGGACGTCATCCCCCAGGGCCTCCTCGGACAGCGTCTCGGACTTGCGCTTCGTAGCCATTGCAGTGTTCACCCTACCAAGAACGGCGCGTGTGTCGTCGTCCATCTCCCGGGGATAGACTCGCGCGCCACACAGGCTGGCTGGCCAGGGAGCGCACGACGTGAAGGGTCTCGTCTTCGATCTGTCCATCCCCAAGTACGTGCTCGCCAAGGGGATCGGAGGGCTGTACCCGAAGGTGCACTACGGCGCGGGGAGCTGTCTGTCGCTGCGGGAGTTGCCCTCCCCCACTCCGCCGGGCCCCGAGTGGGTCCGCCTGCGGCCGCTGCTGGCGGGCCTGTGCGGCTCGGACATGTCGACCTTCTTCTTCAAGGCCAGTCCCCAGCTGGAGCCTTTCAATAGCTTCCCGGCGGTGCTGGGGCACGAGATCCTCGCCGAGGTGACGGCGCTGGGCCCCGAGACGCGAGTCGTGGAGGTGGGACAGCGCGTGGCGGTGAACCCGCTGCTGCCCTGTCGCCTGCGGGGCATCCAGCCGGCGTGCAAGCCGTGCGCATCGGGCCAGGAGAACGGGTGCGAGCGGACGGCGGACGGCTGCCTGGCGGCAGGGCAGATGCTCGGCTACCAGAAGGACCTGCCGGGAGGAATGGGCACGGAGATGGTGGCCCACCCGTCGCAGCTCCACGTGGTGCCGCAGGTGGTGTCGAACAAGGCCGGAGTGCTGGTGGAGCCGCTGGCGGTGAGCCTGCACGCGGTGCTCAAGGCCGGGCTGAAGGACGAGGACCGGGTGCTGGTGATTGGCGGCGGGCCGGTGGCGTTCGCGGCGCTGTGGGCCATCCGGGCGCTGGGGCACCGCAGCCACGTGACGCTGCTGGCGACGGAGGAGTACCAGCTGAAGCTCGCCCGGCAGCTCGGGGCGGATGAGGCGTTCCGGGTGCGGGATGACGAGACGGAGGCCCAGGAGGTGGCCCGGGTGACGGGGGCGCGGGTGTACAAGCCGGTCATCGGGCCGGTGGCGCTGACGGGGGGCTTCGAGGTGACGATCGACTGCATCGGGAGCGCGGCGTCGGTGCAGGACTCGCTGAGGTACACGCGGGCGCTGGGCCGGGTGGTGCTGGTGGGAGCGGCGGGCATCCTGGAGCGGGTGGACTGGACCACGGTGTGGCGTAATGAACTGACGCTGCTCGGTTCCTACGTGTACGGGCCAGAGAGCTTCCGGGGGGAGCGCAAGCACACGTTCGATCTGGTACTGGAGCTGCTGGCCCGCCGGGAGGGACCGGATCCATCCGTGCTCGTCACCCACACCTTCCCTCTCTCCCGATACCAGGAAGCGATCGAGGCAAACCTGGCTCGTGGGCGCTACCAGTCCGTGAAGACGGCTTTCGACCTGACGGTGACCGCATGACTTCGACCTTTCGACCCCTCCCCTCCCTCGCCGAGGCCCGTGCCGAGCGCGTGCCTGGACTCCGCCTGCAGCAGCTGCGCCGCGCGACGTTGGAAGCGCGCGAGGCCTTCGTGGCAGGCGGGCCAGTGGCCGCGGTGGCCACGTGCGACCTCATCACGTTCCCGTACCCGACGCAGTTCGCGTTCAGCGGGGCGGCGCTGTCTCCGGCGCCGTACGTGATGATGACGAACCGGATGCAGGTGGTTCAGTTCATGGAGGACGGGGAGCGGCGCACGCTGCTCTTCAACCCGAGCGACTACGAACGCGGGTACGCGGCGCCCTTCTACCGGAGCCTGCGCGAGCGCTACGGGAACTTCGTCTCGGACAAGGTGATGTCCACGCGGCACGGCTCGGTGCAGAGCCACCTGGCGGCGCTGGGGCTGACGCCGGAGGACGTGGACTACCTGGCCTTCGACCACCTGCACATCCAGGACGTGCGGGGGTGGCTTGGAGGCGATGGGACGTCGGCGTACTTCCCGAGGGCGAAGCTGCTGGTGCAGCGGGCCGAGTGGGAGGGCGCGAGGAACCTGCATCCGATGCAGGAGGTCTGGTACGTGCCGAACGGCACGGCGGGAGTGCCCGAGGACCGGGTGATTCTGCTGGATGGGGATGTGTGGCTGGGGCCGGGAGCGGCGATCCTGTCCACGCCGGGGCATACCTTGGGGAATATGTCCCTGGCGGTGGCGACGGACCGCGAGGTGTTCGTGGTGAGCGAGAACGGTGTGGCGACGGAGAGCTACACGCCGCTGCAGTCCGGCATCCCAGGCGTGCGGAGCTTCGCCGAGCACATGGGGCTGGAGGTGGTGCTCAACGGCAACACGCGCGAGCACTCGCTGGACCAGTACTCGTCGATGGTGGTGGAGAAGCTGTTCGCCGGGCCGTCGATGGTGGAGGGGGCGTACGTGAACTTCCACCCGTCCTCGCTACTGACGACGTCGATCCTGGCGCCGGGCCTGTCACCCACGGTGGTGCTGCCCGCGCCGAACTTCGGTGACGTGCGCCCGTCCGCTACGGCACGACGGGCTGCATGAGAAGACGAGTGGATACGCCGCTCCTTTGTGCGCCGCATCTCTTCGGTGCCTATGACGCAGACACTTCCCTCACCGCGCGGCCCCGATGACTTGAGCTACCCACTCGCGGCTTTCCTCGGTATTGAGCAACCGGTCGAACTGACCAGAGGACATCGCCGCAACCAGGGCTCGGTCACGGGCAACGACATCCAGAACACTCCTTGGGAATGGCAACCGGATGCGACCGTCCAAACTGAACTCAGGGGCCGCCACCGCTCGCTCCAAGTATGTTGAGAATACCGAGAGGAATGCATCCACGTTGGAGGCGACAGGCAATACTTCATCTCCCTCATAACCATTGATGAAGATGACGGGCTGAATGCCACTTGCATCCGCTAGAGGCGGAACAGTCGCCAGGTAGTATGCCAGGAGCGGAATCTGTCCAAACACGAGCGAGGACGCGTAGGGCTCGTCCCCAAGCATTCGCATCCCCTCGTTGATACGTCGAACCACATTGTCAATATCTCGAAATGGATAGATCTGAAAATCCCCAAGCATGGCTCCGCTCATTTCCGCATAGAGCCTAGACAAGAGGGGATCGAAGGGTTGTCCTAGGAATCCTTCGCCGGGCGCAGGCACGGTTCCTTCTGGAGGAAGAATCTCTACAGGAAGGCCATGCTGCTGGCAGACCGCCTTCAATCTCTCGAGACCGACCCATTCGAATTGCGGCTTCACGGAACCCTCACCAAACGACGAAGGGCCACCCCCCTCGGGCAGCCCCTCAAGACAGCATCGCTCCCGCCCCCTACTGCTGCGTCGAGTTCGCGGGCGGGTTGTAGGTGATCTGCAGCACCTCGCCCGTGCTCACGTTCTGGTCCCCCATGTACTTGACCATGTCCTCGGCGCTCACCTCGATGGGCTGGTTCGCCATCGGGTCCATCACGAGGAACTTGTCCGTCTCCGGGTTGTAGCCCACCACCGACACGAAGTGCCCCCCGTTGAAGACGTCATTGCCCCGGTACAGGGCGTCCATCCCCGCCTCGTCGCCCCACCCCGTGTCCGGGTTGCCCGCCACCACGAACGCCGTGTGGTTGTCCCCATTCATGAAGGCCAACCGCATCTTGTCCACGTCCGCCTCGCGCGAGCCGTTCCACTCGTTCTTCCACACCTCCACCTGTACGCCCGCCTCCTGCATCGCCTGCGTCGTCAGCGCCTTGTAGATGCCTCCCGGCGTCGAGTAGTCGGTGTCCGCCGTCCCCTTGGCCCCGGCCTCGCGCAGGCTCATCGTCGACGCGAACCCATCCGCCTCGCTCACGCCCTGCAGGCTCCAGCCCGGCACTCCCAGGTAGCTCAGCCCCATGTTCGCCGACGCGTAGCCGCAGTTCTGGTTCCCGTCCCCGTCCGTGTCCCCCCACATCTGGTTGATGAAGTGGTTGCCCGCCTCCGCCTGCGCCGCCGCGTAGTCCGGCGGCGTGAACATGTTCGTCCCCTGCTCGTTCAGGATGCGGATGCGGCCCTCCCGATCCATCACCAGGCTGCCGTTCTCGAAGTTCTGCACCGTCGAGCCGTCCAGCCGCATCATCGCCGCCGACGTGGGCAGCCCCAGCTGCTCCCCGTAGAAGCTGGCCGCCTCCGCGAACAGTGGCTGCTGGAGCGTCGCCGTGCCGTTCGGATCGAAGTGCCCGTCCGTCCGCGGCATGCCGTAGCCGGGCCGGGGATGCGGATGCGTCATCATCTCCAGCGTGGCGTTGTCCACGATGCCCGTCACCTCCAGCCCGTTGTCCCGCTGGAACTGCTCGACGGCCGCGCGCGTCTCGTCCCCGTAGAAGCCGTAGGACCGTCCATCCATCTCCATGTAGCCGAGCCGATCCAGGAACCGCTGGACCACCTCCACGCCGTGCGGCGCGCTGTTCTCCGGCCCCACCGGATCCTGCGTCTGCCCCTCCACCCCGATGTTGATGTCCGTCAGCGTCGAGGCCAGCGGCTCCCCCGCCGGTGCCCCGGGGTACGACTGGCCCGGGACTCCTCCTCCCTGCTGCGCTCGCACGTTCGCCGCGAAGGTGTCCGTCGCCTGCCGGACCGTGTTGACCGTGTCCTGCACTGCCTTCACGGGGTCTCCCCCACTGCGGGCCAGCGCGTTGACACCGAAGCCAATGAGCTTGGGAATGATGGTGTTCGACATGACGTCCCCCTGGGGGCACGAAGCGAGCCCCCGCGTAGTGGAACACATCATCCTCGAAATGTTTCAGGGTTCCACTGACCGTATGGGTCGTCCGTAACCGGGGTACCTCCCAGGCCATCACCCCCAGTCTCGGTTGACCGGGAGCCTCCAGGGGAGCCATCCAACCCCCGAGGGCTCACACAAGCCCCCCATCCGGGCCTCCCTGGTGCTATCTGTCCCGCCATGGCTCAGCCCCTCTTCGCCACGGTCCCCAACGAGATCGACTTCCCCGCCGACGAGCGCCGCATCCTTGCCTTCTGGAAGGAGCGCAAGATCTTCGAGCAGACGCTCCAGGGCCGGGACTCCGCCCCCGTCTTCGTCTTCTACGAGGGCCCGCCCACCGCCAACGGCCTGCCCCACAACGGCCACGTCCTCACCCGCGTCATCAAGGACCTGTTCCCCCGCTACAAGACCATGCGCGGGTTCCGCGTCCCCCGGAAGGCCGGCTGGGACACCCACGGCCTGCCCGTCGAGGTGGAAGTCGAGAAGGAGCTCCGCATCCACGGCAAGGCCGAGATCGAGCGCTACGGCGTCGAGCCCTTCACCCAGCGCTGCATCGAGTCCGTCTTCCGCTACACCAACGAGTGGGAGCGCCTCACCGAGCGCATCGGCTTCTGGGTCGACCTCCAGGAGGCCTACGTCACCTACCACCGCAGCTACGTGGAGAGCGTCTGGTGGGCGCTCGCCGAGCTGTTCCGCAAGGGCCTGCTCTACCAGGGCCACAAGATCGTCTGGTGGTGGCCCCAGGGCGGCACCGCGCTCAGCTCCGGCGAAGTCGGCATGGGCTACCGCACCGTCGATGACCCCAGCGCCTATGTCGCCTTCCCCCTGAGGGGCTCGCCCGACACCGCGCTCCTCATCTGGACCACCACGCCCTGGACGCTCCCGTCCAACATGTACGCCGCCGTCAACCCCAACGTCGACTACGTCACCGTCGACGCCGGCGAGCGCAAGCTCATCATCGCCGCCGCCCTGCGCGACGAGCTCGCCAAGAAGCTCAAGAAGGACCTGCCCATCCTCGAGACCCAGAAGGGCAGCCAGCTCGTCGGCCGCCGCTACTTCCCGCCCTTCGACGTCTACTTCCAGCGCGCCGGCTCCACCGAGCTGCCCCTCAAGGCTGGTGGCTCCGACTCGCCCGCCTGGCGCGTCATCGCCGCGGACTTCGTCACCCTCACCAGCGGCACCGGCATCGTCCACATCGCCCCCGCCTTCGGCGAGGACGACTACGAGGCCTTCCGCCACGAGCGCACCCGCTTCACCAGGCCCGACGCCCTGGAGATGTTCTGCGCCATCCGCACGGACGGCACCTTCTCCGAGGACTTCCCCGGCCTCACCGGCAAGTTCGTCAAGGACGCCGACAAGGACATCACCCGCACCCTCAAGGAGCGCGGCCTGATGGTGCTCGTGGAGCAGTACCGCCACGAGTACCCGTTCTGCTGGCGCGCCGATGACGACCCGCTCATCCAGTTCGCTCGCCCCGCCTGGTACATCCGCACCACGTCCGTGAAGGACCAGGCCATCGCCAACAACCGCGCCGTCAACTGGGTCCCCGACCACATCAAGGAGGGCCGCTTCGGCGACTTCCTCGCCAACAACGTGGACTGGGCCCTGTCTCGCGAGCGCTACTGGGGCACCGCCCTGCCCCTGTGGATCCACTCGGAGACCGGTGAGGTGGAGGCCATCCCCTCCCTCCAGGCCCTGCGCGAGAAGCCCGGCAACAACGTCGCCGCCGTCGAGGCCGAGCTCAAGGCCTTCATGGCCAACAAGCCCGGCGCCTCCAGCACCGAGCACCTCATCGTCCACAAGCCCTGGGTCGACAAGATCACCTACGAGAAGCCCGGCACCCCTGGCCGCTTCGCCCGCGTGCCCGAGGTCATCGATGTGTGGTTCGACTCGGGGTGCATGCCCTTCGCGCAGTGGGGCTACCCCCACGCCCCGGGCTCCAAGGAGAAGTTCACCCAGGCCTTCCCCGCCGACTTCATCTCCGAGGCCATCGACCAGACGCGCGGCTGGTTCTACTCGCTGCTGATGATCAGCACGCTCGTCTTCGACGAGGAGACCCAGAAGCGCCTGGGCATCACCCCGCCTCGCGGCTGGCCGCACCCGTACAAGAGCTGCATCGTGCTCGGCCACGTCGGTGACAAGGAGGGCAAGAAGGAGTCCAAGTCCAAGGGCAACTACACCCCGCCCGAGATCATCCTCGACGAGGTCCGCATGGACTTCGCCGTGCTCGATGACAAGGCCGCGGGCGTCCCTGGCGTCGCGGGCGAGGCGCTCATCGCTCGCGAGGACCTCGAGGGCCTGGACCTCCAGGAAGGCGCCAAGGTGCAGGTGTTCCGTCCCGACCAGCCCGCCACCGCCCTCACCCTCACCCTCAAGGTCCACAAGAAGCTCAAGCGGCGCGTGCTGCTGCTCGCGAAGAAGGACCTCGAGGCCCTGGGCGTGGCGCCCTCGGCCAAGGGGGCGGACGTGATGCCCGTGGAGGTGCCCCGGCTGGCGGCCTCCGAGCGCGTGTCGGTCAAGGACCCCGCCAGCAAGGCTCCCGGCGCGGACGCGTTCCGCTGGTTCTTCTTCGCCGCCAGCCCCACCTGGTCCAACACGCGCCACTCGCTCAGCAACGTGCGGCTCCTGCAGAAGGACTTCCAGGTCAAGCTGCGCAACGTCTACTCGTTCTTCACCATCTACGCGAACATCGACGGCTTCTCGCCCGCCAACGGCAACCCCGACTCCTCCGAGGTGCCGTGGCTCGCCATCCGCAAGAGCCAGGGCTGGCGCGATCCCAAGTCCCGCACCGTGCTCGACCGGTGGATCCTCTCCGAGGTCCAGCTCGCCCTGCGCGACGTCGCCCGCTCGCTCGACACCTACCAGGTGTATGAGGCCGCCCAGCGGCTGGTGGCGCTCGTGGATGCGCTCTCCAACTGGTACCTGCGCCGCTCGCGCGACCGCTTCTGGGCGCCCGGTCTGGAGCAGGACAAGCTCGACGCGTACTACACCCTGTACGACGCGCTCACGACGATTGCCGCCATGGCGGCGCCCTTCGTCCCCTTCTTCGCCGACGAGATGTGGATCAACCTCGTGCGCCGCCCCTGGCCGACGTCCCAGCCGGAGAGCGTGCACCTGGGCCGCTTCCCCGATCCCGACGAGCGCCTCATCGACGAGGGGCTCGCCGCGGAGATGGGCGCGGTGCGTGAGCTGGTCTCCCTGGGCCTCAAGGTCCGCACGGACAACCGCCTCAAGGTGCGCCAGCCCCTGTCCCGCGTGGACGTCATCCTCGCCCGCTCCGAGCTGAAGGAGCGCGTCGCCGTCTACAAGGACCTCATCGCCGACGAGCTCAACGTCCACGAGGTGAGCTTCCTCGAGGCCGGCCAGGAGACCGACGTCGTGCGCTACAAGGTCCGGCCCAACCTGCGCGCCGTCGGCGGGAGGCTCGGGCCCAAGCTGGCTCCCGTGCGCAAGGCGTTCGATGCCGCCGATGGCCGCATCCTCCAGCGCGAGCTGGCGCTCAAGGGCATGGTCTCCATCGCCGTCGGCGAGGAGCGGATGGTCTTCCCCACCGAGGACCTCGAGGTGCTCGTCGAGGCCAACCCCGGCTATGCCGCCGCTGGAGCCGGCGTGGGCGTGGTGGTGCTCTACACCGAGCTCACCGAGGCGCTGGTGGACGAGGGCCTGGTGCGCGAGCTGCTCGCCCGCGTGCAGGCGGCGCGCAAGGACATGGCGCTCGGCTACACCGACCGCATCCGCCTCTGGGTGGATGGCGACGCCCGGGTGGTCCGCGTCGCGCAGGAGGCCAAGGAGCTCATCTCCCGCGAGACGCTCGCCTCGGAGCTGAACGTCGGCCCCCAGGGCCTCACCGGCAAGGAGGAGGAGTTCAACCTCAACGGTCTGCCCGCGCGCCTGCGCGTGGAGCGTGCCTGAGCCCCTCCTCCCGCCTCAGGGTCTGTAGCGCAGGATGGCGCCGCCGAAGCCTCCAATCCGCGGCGCCGTCCCCATCCCCCAGAGGGCGTTGAAGTCCCCTCCGTAGGGGATGGGCACCGGCAGCCACGTGGAGCCGTTGTAGTGGAAGAGCGTCATCCCCTCTTCCCTCCGCTCCAGCACGTAGACGTCCGTGGGCCCCGTGCCCCAGATGTCCAGCAGGTCCCCCTCCGCGAAGGGGACCACCGGCGTCCAGCGCTGGCCGTCGTAGTGGCGCACCAGCCCCCGCGCCCCAACCACCCAGACGTCGTTCCTGCTCGAGCCCCACAGTCCATAGAGAGTCTGTGAGGTGGGCGGGTCCAGGGCCACGGCCTTCCAGCCCGTGCCGTCCTTGCGCAACAGCGTCCCGGCGTCGCCCACGGCCCAGGCAGACGCAGCGTCGGTGCCCCAGACCCGGTGCAGCGTGGCGGTGGTGGGGCTCGGGCTGACGCTCCAGTCCTGGCCGTCATAGTGGATGAGGCGGCCCACGTCTCCCACAGCCCACACGTCCGTTGGGCTGGAGCCCCAGACGCTCCGCAGCGTCTCCGGCGCGATGGGTTGCGGCCAGGGCGCGGCCGTCGTGCCATCGGACCGCACGATCGTCCCTCCGGCGCCCACGGCCCAGACCTCCTGGGAGCTGGCACCCCAGACCGAGTGCAGCACTTGCTCCGTATCGCTGGTGATGGTCGTCCAGCGGCCCTGGCTCCAGCGCAGCAGCGTGCCTCGGTCGCCGCAGGCCCAGGCCTCCGTCGCGCTCAGCGCCCGACCGCCCCACATCATGGTGCCGGCGCCTTCTCGCAGGGACTTCCACTGGCCGTCCTTCAGCCACACCGCCTGGCCTCGGCTCCCCACCGCCCAGAGCCCCCAGGCCGGAGTGCCCCAGACGTGCTCGAGATCCTCGGAGATCTCCAGCGAGCTCAGGTGCGCGCCTTCCGCGTCGATACGAAGGATCGTGCCATGCGCGCCCACCGCCACGGCCTCCCGCGCACTGAGCGCCACGAGGCTGTCGAGCGACTCGGTCCCCTCGTACACCACGCTCCAGGTGCCTGCTTCGTAGCGCCGTATCCGCCAGGTCGCGGGAACGCGATGGTGATCCAGCGCCCACAGCACCCCGTCCGCGCCGCTCAGGCTCAGGACCAGCTCCGTGTGGAACCTCGGCTGCTGCGACCAGGCCTGCCCGTCCCAGTGCAGCAGGGCGCCCTCCGCCGTGATGACCCAGGCGTCGTTGGGCGAGGTGCCCCACAGCCCCGTGAAGTAGTGCGGCGGAGTGCTCTCGGGCCGGCTCCACTCCGCGCCGTTCCAGTGCAGCAGCGCGCCGTCGAACCCTCCTACCCAGACGTCGTTGGGGCCGCTGCCCCACACGGCGACCAGGTGCTGCTTGAGCCCCGTGCCCACCGGCTGCCAGGCCTTCCCGTTCCAGCGCACCACCGCGCCCTGGCGACCCACGGCCCACACGTCATCCGAGCGCGTGCCCCAGATGGCCAGCAGCGTCTGCTCCGTCGCCGAGCGGTAGACCTTCCAGCCCTTGCCATCCCAATGTGTGGCGATGCCCGGAGCGCCCACCGCCCAGACATCGTCCGGAGCCGCCGCCCACACCGCCTCGTAGTAGCGCGCGTGCGGCGAGGGGTTCTCCCAGCACCAGTGCTCGTCGAAACAGCGGTTGACGAGCTCCGGGTCTCCTCCGTCCGGCTCTTCCGGGCCACCGTCGGGACCGCCGTCTGGGCCACCGTCCGGCCCGCCATCCGTCCCGCCGTCGTACCCGCCATCCGGGGGCGTCGATGGCTGCTCCTGCGGCATGGGACAGGAGTCCGCCTCGCGGACGCACATCTGCGTCACCGCGCAGCAGGTCCACCCCTCGCCACACGGGCAGGGACGCTCCTCCAGCGACACCGGCGCCACGCAGGCGCCGAGCAACACCCCGAGCACTGGCAGCCAGAGCCTCAAAACCGTCCCTCCAGTTGCAGGCCCGCCGAGTTCGGAGAGAGCGTCGGGTAGGCCTCCGCGGGCGCTCCCGGCCAGAGCAGCAGGCCGAGCCCCACCACTCCCGCGGCAGCCCCCGCCGCATACAACGCGGTGGAGCGTCGGTTGAGGCTCTGGATGCGCGCGTTGCGGCGCAGCGCCTCCTCATTGGACAGCCCGCTCGCGCCCTCCGAGCGCAGGCCACGCGCGGACAGCGTCGTCCAGGCCCCTCCGCCCAGCGTCATCCCCGCCACTCCGAGCGCGCTCCAGCCCGCCACGCGCCGCCATGGAGCGATCCCCGGCTCCAGCGGCTCCAGCGGCACGGGCGTGCGGAAGTCATAGGCCTCGACGGCCTGCCGGTCGTACGGCAGCGAGAAGATGAGGCTGAACGCCTCGTGCTCCGCGCCTCGGGCGATGGCCCTGGGGGCCTGGGGCGTGAGTGCGGCGAGCTGCACCACCTCGGGCATGGCGTCGATGCGGTACTCGCTGCCGTCCACCACGCGCCGCACGTACAGCGGGCCCGTTCCCACGGGCCTGGCCACATAGAGCCGCTGCCCAGAAGAGTTGTGGAAGTCCGCCAGGCGCACGCCCCGGCTGTCCTCGAGCTCCAGGTGCACGGACTCGCTGCCGTCCACCTCGATGCGGTGGGCCATCGCCTGCCCCAGCTCCACCAGCCACTGCCCATCCTTCGGCGGGCGCGCGTGGACCTCCGGGCGGAAGCGCTCGTTGGGGATGGCCGCGTTCGCCCGTTCCACGAAGGCGGCGATCTCCTTGTAGCTCACCCGGCCATCTCCATCCGCGTCCGCCGCTCCGTAGAGCCCCGAGCGCACCTCGTGGCTGAAGACACCGGACTGGAAGGCCTCCCACTCGTGGCTCTCGCGAGCGCTGGAGGTGGAGAGCAGCAAGCCCACGCGCCCGTCCTCCGACAGGTGCGCCACGTCACTGAAGCCGCTCAGCGGACGGCGCTGGCCTCCCGGCCCTCGGCCATAGGCCAGGAAGTACGAGGAGCACGCGTCCACGATGAGGTGCACCTGCTCCGCGTCCACCCGGGCAATCAAGGCATCCATCAGATCCTTGCCCGTGAGCTGGCGGTCCTCGAGCGTCACGTACCCCTGGCCGTTGCGCACGCTGCCATGGCCCGCGTAGACGAAGTAGAGCACCGTCCCCAGGTTGCGCTCCTTCGCCTGCGCCACGTCCTTCGCGAGCTGATCCACCAGACGGTCCCACTCGGCCTGCCGTGGCACGCTCGCCTCGGCCGCGGCCTGCGGGTGCAGCCGCTCCGTGTTCTGATCGAGCCGCGCCAGCAGGTACGTCCGGGCGCCCAGGAGCCGGAAGAGGTCCAGGTAGCGCGCGGCATCGTCATCCGCGTAGCGCAGCGGAGGCTCGTTCGGGTCCACGCTCCGGTTGACTCCGACGATGAAGGCGAAGGCGGCCCGCGGACGCTCCTCCGCCCACGCGGGCAGCGCCGCCAGGACGAGGACGAGCGCCAGTGTCCCGCCCGGGTATCTCACCGCTTCACCCTCACCGTGAACGAGCTCTGCTCCGCGCCCTTCAGCGACAGCGGCTGCTCCGGGCTCTGCCCCTTCATCAGCGCCTCGGCCTGCTGCACCGTCAGCCGCTCGTCCGACAGGACGCTGTGGAGCACCAGCCGCTGCCCATCGAAGTCATGCGAGATGGCCTCGGGCAGCTCGTGCAGCGCCGCTCCGCCGAAGGCCTGCACCGCGGCCGGATTCGAGTCCGGGTCGGACCAGCTCGGGTGGAACCAGTACACGTGCTGGTGCTCGTCCACCGCGTAGATCATCAGCCACTTGCGCCCGTTCGGGTTCTCGTACGCGAAGGCCAGCTCGTCCCCGGCGCGCAGCTCGCTGTCCACGGGCTCGGCCGCCAGGCCCGGGCGCACGCGGTAGGCGCGCAGGCTCTCGGGCTGGCTCACCGTGGGACCGCCGCGTGCCGTGAAGCCCTGCTCCTCCGCCGAGAGCGAGGAGGGCCTCGTCATCACCACCCCCACCACGAGCAGGGCCACCACCGCGAGCGCCGCCATTCCCTGTGTCACCGGCACGGGAGGCCGCACCAGCCCGAGCCCCTGTCCCAGGCGGGCCTGGTCATCCGCGGCTGCCTTCGGATCCAGGCGCCGCAGCAGCAGGTGCCGCTCATAGAGCGACTTGCAGGAGCGACAGCCCGGCAAGTGCTCTCGCAGCGCGTGCTCGCCGCCCGGCTTCAGCTTCCGGGCGAAGTGCTCATCGACACGGCCGCGCATGGGGCAGACCCCTGGGTTCATGGTGTACTCCCTTCGCGCAAGAGGAAGTGGCGCAGCAGCGAGCGGATACGCAGCTCCTGGTACGCCAGCGTGGTTCTGTGGATGCCCAGCTCCCGAGCCGCCTCCCGCTGTGGCAGCTGTCGCAGGAAGCGAGCCTCGAAGACGCCGTGCCATTTCTCGGGCAGGCACTCGCGCCGGAAGCGCTCTATGAGGATGCGGGCCTCGCACTCGGCGTCGGAGGCCTCCACCGCCTCGGCCTCGCCGACATCGAGCTCCCTCACCTGCGCCAGCGCGCCCTGCTCGCGCTGCTGGCGGCGCACGAACTCCAGCGCCTGGTGATAGGCCACCGTGCCGATCCAGGCCTTGAGCGAGCCGCCTCGGAAGCTCCGGCGCAGCTCCTCACGGGAGATCAATCGATAGAAGACCTCGTGGATGACGGTCTCCTGGTCCGCCCCGCTGAGCACCCGTCCCACGGCCCGCTGCACGGTGGGATACAGCTCGCGGTAGCACTGCTCCAGAACGGAGCGCCGCCCGGCATGAAAGTCCAGGAGCCAACGGTCCGCGCCGTCCTCGCCGAGCGCGGAGCAGAGCGCCTCCTCGATGTTCGCCTGCACGCCTGCCCCTCCCCGTCCTCGGCCTGCCCCAGAGGTGGATCTAGGTGCTCCGCCTCGCAAGGCAACCCGGGGGCTCTGTCAACTCACGGTGCTTGTTCAAGCCCCAACGGGCGAATTGAGGAAAATCGACCTCGAAAAGAGATTCGTCCATGAGCGGACCCCCACGCATTTCGAAGTTGAAAGCGACGAGATGCGGAATGGAGGGTGCGGCGATGCGAGCGGTGACGGTGATGGTGGGCGGGAACAGGGGCGAGAACGAGCGCTCCGTCCTCTGGATCGCGGTGGTGGGGACGGTGCTGCTGATGTTGCTGAATGGCTGCGGGAAGGAAGAGGCCTCGCGGCAGGAGCCGACGGGAGATCGGTTCACGTACCCCGCCCTGCAGACGGAGGTGCCGCTCTACGAGCTGCGGATCCCCGAACAGACGATGGCGCTGTTCGACAGGGAGCCGTACGCGGATGAGCAGCCGGCCACGCTCACCTTCGAGGGGCAGACTCACGAGGTGATGGTGCGGCTGCGCGGCTCGAGCTCGCGCTTCTTCCCGAAGAAGAGCTGGCGCATCGAGTTCCCCAAGGGCGTGGAGTTCGACGGCCGGCGCAAGCACAACCTCGTCGCCGAGTTCCAGGACCGGACGATGATGACCGAGAAGCTCGCCTACGACATGATGCTCGCCATGGGGCTGCCGGCTCCGCGCACCCGGTTCGTGCGGATCTCCATCAACGGCCAGTACCAGGGCGTCTTCCTCGACATCGAGCGCGTGGACAAGGACTTCGCCGAGGCCCACGGCTTCGCCGACCCGGACCCGACCATCTACCGCTGCGGCGCCAAGGACTGCGAGATGAAGCTGTGGCGCACCGACTACCAGCAGGACTGGCAGAAGGAGACCAACGAGGACGTGAAGAGCAAGGACGACGTGATGACGCTGATGAACGTCATCAACCGCGCCCCCGAGCCTCACCTGCCCGAGATGCTGGACGCGAACCTGGAGCTGGAGCACTACCTGCGCGCGATGGTGGCCGACACCCTCATCTCCAACGACATCCACGAGGACTCGCAGAGCTACCTCATCCACGACAAGACAACGGGCAAGTGGACGTACGTGCCCTGGGATCTCAACAACAATGACGCGCGCTGGTGGCCGACCTACAACCTGGGGATGAAGCCGGTCGTCGATCACCCGCTGTTCGGCTACAGCCTCTCGGATGCGTGGGTGGCGAAGATGTATGCCAAGCGCGCGACGCGCCCCGGCTTCCTGCCCGCCTTCTCCAACCTCAACACCCGCATCATCTACAACCCGGAGCTGCGCGAGCGGCTGCTCGCCCTGGTGGAGAAGGGCCTGGACGAGCTGCTCGCCCCGGAGGTCATCGACCCGCGGCTGGACGCGATGTACGCGCTGATCGCCCCGTACATGGACGCCGACCCGTACCTGCTGCTCGGCCCGGATGAGTCGATGCCGGTGGACCCCGACGGCATGGCGAAGTTCCACGAGGGGCTGCCCTTCCTCAAGGCCTACGCGCGGGGCCGCACCTCCTTCGTGCGCCAGCAGCTGGCGCGCTTCCGGGCGCCTCCGAGCACCCTGCAGCTGAGCGCCGTGAATCCGCGCGAGGGCTGGGTGGAGCTGCGCAACCCCACCGACCGAGAGCTCTCCACGGCGGGCCTGGTCGTCACGGTGGACCTGCGGCGCACGATTCCCTCGCTCCGCGTGCCCAGCACCAGCGCCGTGCTGAGCGGGCACATGATTCCGCCCCAGGGCACGCTGCGCCTGCCCCCCCAGGAGCTGGGCTTCACGCTCCCGCTGGAGGGCGAGCTGGGCCTCTTCAATGGAGAGACGGTGACGGGCGTGCTGGACGTGCTCTTCTACGGCGCGCTGCCCCCCGGCAGCGTCTACACCCGGGGCGAGGAGGCCGCCTCCGGCTGGGAGATCCGCTGAGCCGGCGGCTCAGGCCCCCGAGCGCAGCACCTTGAGGGCCTCGCGGAACAGCGCCTGGAAGGCGGCCTCGGCTCCGAGCCGCTCTCCAGCCACCTCCGCAGCCTTCTCCGCCTGCGGCGCCTTGTAGCCCAGGTTCAACAGCGCCGAGACGAGATCCGCCATCGGCCCCGCGGCCGGTGGCGGAGCCGTTGCCCCCTGAGCCACCGCCTCCAGGTGCAGCACCTTCACCTTGTCCTTGAGCTCCAGCACCAGCCGCTCGGCCGTCTTCTTGCCGATGCCCTTGATCTTCGTCAGCCGCGCCACCTCGCCTCGGCCCAGCGCCGCCACCAGCTCCGGCACCTCCATGCCCGACAGCACCGTGAGCGCAAGCCGCGGCCCCACCTGGGAGACGGAGTTGAGCAGCAGGAACATCTCCTCCTCGGTCCGCGTGAGGAAGCCGAACAGATCGAAGGCGTCCTCGCGCACCACCGTGCGCACGCGCACGTGCACCGGCTGCCCCTCCGCCGGCAGCTTGCCGATGGCCAGCGTGGACAGGGCGACGCGGTAGCTCACGCCCGCCACGTCGATGATGGCTTCCTCCAGGCTCTTCTCCACGAGGGTTCCGCGCAGTGCGGCGATCATCGCGCCTCCGGGCGCCGGTAGGACGGGCTCAGCCGGTCCGCGAGCAGCCCCGCCGCGCCCTTGCGGCTCTTGCCGCGAGCGCTCCGGGTGCTGCCCACGAGCAGCCCCGCCGCCCGTCCCTGGTTGAGGTGACAGAGCGCCACCGCGAGGGCATCGCTGGCGTCCGCTCGTTCAATCGCTTCGAGCTGCAGCAGAGAGCACACCATGCGGGCGACCGCATCCTTGCCGTCCGCGCCGCCCGCCCCCACCGAGCGCTTCACCCGTGCAGGGGGGTACTCGAACACGGGCAGCCCCGCCTGCGCCGCCGCCAGCAGGGCCACGCCGCGCGCGTGCCCCAGCACCAGGGCGCTGCGCGCGTTGCGGAAGGTGAAGACGCCTTCCACCGACACCGCCTGCGGACGGAACTGGCTCAGCCTGCCCGTCAGCTCGGCGTGCAGCACCATCAGCCGGTGGTGCAGCGGGGCCTCCGGGTCCACCTTGATGACGCCGTGGGCCACGTGCGTCAGCCGGCCGCGCCGCTCCTCCACCACGCCATACCCCATGAACCGGCTGCCAGGATCGACCCCAAGGACGCGCACGTGCCTCTCCCACTCCGACTCCGGCTCCGACAACGAGACGGGTGTTCAGCCTTGTAACGCGCGAGCCCGTCCCTGTCGATCCCCTGCCTGCCAGGCAGGCCTAGTGCAGCGACTCCATCAGCGCCTCGTCCATCTCGAAGTTCGCGTGCACGTTCTGGACGTCGTCGTTCTCCTCGAGCGCGTCCATCAGCTTGAGCATCTTCTTCGCGTTGTCGCCCTCGAGCTTGACGGTCGTCTGCGGGAAGAAGCTCCACTTCTGCTCGCCCAGCTTCAGCCCGGCGGCCTCCAGGCTCGTCGCCACGGTGTGCAGGTCCACCGGCGCGGTGCGCACCTCGAAGCCCTCGTCGCCGTGGTTGATGACGTCCTCGGCGCCCGCCTCGATGGCCTTCTCCATCACCTGGTCCTCGGTGGGGCCCGGCTTCACGGAGATGACGCCCTTCTTGTGGAACATCCAGCTGACCGCGCCCTCCGCGCCCAGGTTGCCGCCCCCCCTGCCGAAGGTGGCGCGGACCTCGCCGGAGGTGCGGTTGCGGTTGTCGGTGAGGCACTCGACGAGGACGGCCACCCCGCCCGGGCCATAGCCCTCGTACATCACCTCTTCGTAGTTCTCGCCCTCCAGCTCGCCGGTGCCCTTCTTCACCGCGCGCTGGATGGTGTCGTTGGGCATGTTGCCCTCACGAGCGGCCGTGATGGCCACTCGCAGCCGGGCGTTGCCCGCCGGATCGCCTCCGCCCAGCCGCGCGGCGACGGTGATTTCCTTGATGAGCTTGCTGTAGAGCTTGCCTTTGGAGGCGCCCATTGCGGCCTTCTGCCGCTTGATCTTCGACCAACGATTGTGACCAGACATGGCGGTGCCCGCGACTTGTCCCTAACCCGGACCAGAGAGTCAAACACTGTCCGAGCTCAGCGGACGCGTGCTGTCTTCTCTTCCCGACGGTGGCCCTTGGGCTTCGTGAAGCTCAGGATGACCGGAATGGGCGTCAGGGCGGCGACCTGCTCCGCGCTGGGCTCCGGCTCCACGACGATCTCCACGTCCAGCTCGGGCTCCACCGAAGCGGGCGACTCCGAGACACTGCTGGCCTCCTGGGCTGGCACGTCCGCCGGGGGCGGGGCCTCCACCTGGGGCTCCTCGGGCGGGAGCACCCGGGCCTCGTGCTCCTCGGCCGCGCGCTCCTCGGCGTCGCGGGCCTCCGTCTCCCGCGCCACCCTCGCCGCCTCGGCCTCCGGCTCGAAGAAGCGCGGCGCGTCCAGCAGCCGCTCCCGCGCCTCCATGTGGCAGGCGGGCACCAGCACCCCGAGCACGAACAGGTGCATCACGGTCTCGAACGCCACCACCTCCGTGAGGCGGCACTCCAGCAGCACCGTGCGCACCGTGCGGCGCCCATCGAACAGGCGCACCAGCGACACCACCTCGTCGGGCAGCGTGGAGAGGTGCTCGGACAGGTGCTGGAAGTCCACCGTCAGGCGCGCCGCCAGCGGCACTCCCACCTCGCGCAGCCGGGCGAAGCGCTCCAGGGCCGGCAGCACCTGCTGACGCAGGAACGGCAGGTCCATCAGCAGCGTGCCCCGGTGCAGCTCGGGGCCGAACGTGACGCCGTACACGCCGCTGGCAAAGCTCAGCAGGCGCCGGAACGCCAGCACCCCGCGCTCGCCCTGGAAGCCCGCGTCCACCACCTTCCCGTCACGGAAGGCGAAGAAGCCCTCCCCGTCCTTGAGCACCACCCGCCCCGAGCGCGTCCCGGCCAGCAGCGCGCGGGCAATCGCCGTCAGCGGCAGCCGCGCCGAGTGCGCCTCGTACTCCGGCTCCGACGTGCGCCGGCCCGCCTTGAGCCGCGCCAGCGCCACCACGTCCTCCACCATCACCGGCTTCGTCAGGTAGTCGTCCGCGCCCACGCTCGCGGCCAGCTCGGGGTGGAACACCTCGCGACGGCTGGCGATCAGGAACACCGGCAGCTCGGCCGTGCGCAGCTCTCCCCGGAGCTGGTTGCACAGGGAGAAGCCGTCCATGCCCGCAAGCTCCGTCTCCGCCATGACGAGGTGCGGCAGGTACGAGGCAGAGGCCAGCTCTTCCCGAGCGTCCTCGGCCGTCGCCACCACCATCACCTCGAAGCCCGCCTCCGCCAGCCCCGTCCCGAGCAACGAGCGGTACTGCTCGTCCGGCTCCACCAGCAGCACGCGCAGGCGCTTGCAGCGCCGGGCACGCGGGCTCAGCCCGGCGGCGGTGGAGACTGGCTCAATGATGGTCGCGCGAGGGGAGCGGGCAACCATGGGGAGGGCTCCTGGGGGAGGACGAATGTTCGGCAATCAACTCAAGTGGTAATAATCCGGAATAGCGGAACTGATGCCCATCCTGCCTCAACCTCAACTTGTAAGAAAGTCCCTGGAGCGCTTTTTTTTGACGAAGCTCGGGGATGTCTGGAATCGAGCGAAGCTCCTCCGAAAGATCGACGGCCCGTTCCAGGCGCGTAAGGTGGGCGCATGACGCGCCCCGTCTTGCTGCTCACGCTCGTAGTCGCCTTCCCGGTCTCCGTGGCCGCGCAGGAAGCAGCGGCTCCGTCGCGGGAGGAGTGGTCCTTCGGAACCGTGCTGTCACCGGCCGCCCTGCCCGAGGGCTCTAGCGCCTTGTATGGCTATGTAGGAGTGCCCGAGATGGGCGCGGGCTATCGCCAGGGCATCGCGGGCTTCGAGTTGGAGGGGCGGGCGCGGCTGGACTACTTCCGGCTGTCGGGCATCTTCGAGGCGGGCGCGCGCCGGGCGGTGCTGCGGGAGGGGGCGGCGACGATGGCGCCGACGCTGAGCCTGGGGCTGGTGCTCAACTCCGGCAGCGCGTACCTGGACGCGGACAACTTCGGCGGCGTGCTGCTGCGCGTCACTCCCGGCATGGTGGTGAGCTGGAAGGTGGGCGAGACGGTGGCCCTGGTGGGGTTGCTGAACGTGCCCATCGACATCGGCCTGGATCCCACGGGAGCGCGGCGCCTCCAGGCGCTCACGGGCGGCGGCGCGGAGGTGTACCTGGGCTCGGGCATCTCGCTGCTGGCCGCGGGACAGCTCGGCGTGGAGACCTTCAAGGCCCCACGCGAGAGCGCGGTGACGCGGCTGGGCTACCAGGTGCAGCTGGGCATCGGCACGCGGCTGTTCTGACGCCGCGCCGGACGCTCACGTCAGCCCGTAGCGCTCCAGCTTCTTGAGCAGCCCCTGCCGCGAGAGGCCGAGCGCCTCGGCGGTGTGCGTGCGGTTGCCGTTGAAGCGGCGCAGGGCCTCTTCGATCTCACGGCGCTCCAGCGCCTCCACCTTCTGCTGGAGCGTGGTGGCGCCGGGCGCGGGGGCACGGGGGCGCTCGCTGCCGGTGAAGGAGAGATCCTCCGGCTGCAGCTCGCGCCGGTCTCCCGCGAGCACGGAGGCGCGCTGCATCTCGTGGCGCAGCTCGCGCAGGTTGCCGGGCCAGGCATGCGCCTGGAGCGCCTCGATGGCCGCGTCCGAGAGCAGCTTCGCGCGGCCGTCCGGGCACAGGTGGGCGCACTGGTTGAGGAAGTGGCGGGCGAGCAGCGGCAGGTCCGCGGCGCGCTCGCGCAGGGGCGGCAGGTGCACCTGGACGCCCTTGATGCGCCAGTAGAGGTCCTCTCGGAAGGCGCCGGCCTGCTGCAGGGCCCCGAGGTCCTTGTTCGTGGCGGAGATGCAGCGCACGTCCACGTGCGAGGGCCGGTCGGCACCCACGGGGAGGATGTCGCCGGTCTCCAGCGTGCGCAGCACCTTCACCTGGAGCGAGGGCGTCATGTCGCCGATCTCGTCGAGGAAGAGCGTGCCGCCGTCGGCCTCGGCGAAGAGGCCCCGGTGATCGCGCGTGGCCCCGGTGAAGGAGCCCTTCACGTGGCCGAAGAGGGCGCTCTCCAGGAGGTTCTCGGGGAGGGCGCCGCAGTTGACGGGGATGAAGGGGCCGGCACGGCGGCGGCTCTTGAGGTGGATGGAGCGGGCCAGCAGCTCCTTGCCGGTGCCGTTCTCCCCGGTGACGAGCACGGGCAGATCGCTGGCGGCGATGCGCTCGGCGAGCGAGACGGAGGAGAGGAACGAGGCGCTCTGCCCCACCATCGCGGTGTCGCCCCCGGCGTGGGCGAGCGAGGACTGCAGCGCCTCCACCTGCCGCTCCAGGGCCACGCGGGCCATGGCGCGCTGGACGACGACCAGGAGCACGTCCGGGTCCACCGGCTTGGTGAGGAAGTCATAGGCGCCCAGGCGGATGGCCTCCAGCGAGTGGCGCGTGTCCCCGGCGCCGGAGACGACGATGACCTTGGTGCCCGGGCGGGCGGCGATCAGCGCTCCCAATTGCTCGAGCCCCGCGGACACGCTGCCGTCGGGAGGGAGCATCAGGTCGAGCAGCACGAGCGGAAACGCACGGGCCTCCACGGCGGCGCGGGCGGAGGGGCGATCGGCGGCCTCGAGGACCTCATAGCCCGCCTCCCGCAGCAGGCCTCCGTAGACCTTGCGAAAGGCGGCGTCGTCGTCGACGAGGAGGAGCGCGTGCGGTGTGGGGCTCATGAGGATGCTCAGCCAGGGACCCAGCCTGGATGGTGGCTCTGGCTCCTATCCGCGCACCATACCAGCAACCCGCACCTGGGACCGACCCGGGGAGTCGCTCCACGATCATGCTATACATATAAGGAGAGGTTCCCTCGTCGTCCGGAGAACCCGGCGCGTGCTGACAGCCTGGCTCCAACGTCGCCCCCTGCCCTACTGGCTGTCGACCCTGCTGCTGGCACTGGCTTACGTCCTCGCGGGGCGTGCCGGGCTGCTGCTGGCCATCCCTCCCGGCTATGCCACGGCGATCTTCCCCTCCTCCGGCGTGGCCCTGGCTGGCGCGTTGATGGGGGGCTATCGCCTGGTGCCAGCCGTCTGGCTGGGCTCCACCTCCATGAACCTCTGGATGTCTTGGGGGAAGCACAGCCAGTGGACGCTCGAGCTGGTGCTGGTCTCCGCGTGCATCGGCCTGGGCGCCGCGCTGCAGGCCGCGGCCGGGCTCTTCCTGGTCCGCCCCGTCGCGGGCCCCGAACCTCGGCTGCGGAAGCTGGGAGAGATCCTCAAGATCCTGCTGCTGGGAGGCCCCCTGGCCTGCCTGATCAGCGCCAGCGTCGGCACCGGGGTGCTGCTGCTGGTGGGCGCCATCTCCGCCGCTGAGTGGCCGGTGAGCTGGCTGGTGTGGTGGGTGGGCGATGGGCTGGGCGTGCTGGTGACGCTGCCGTTGACCCTGGCGGTCTGTAACTGGCCGGCAGGCGCCTGGGAGGGCCGCCGGCACACCGTGCTGTGGCCCCTGGTGGTGTGTCTGCTCATCACCGTGGCGGTCTTCATCCGCGTGAGCCAGTCCGAGCTCCATCGGACGCACATCGAGTTCGAGCGCAAGGCCGAGCGGGCCGCGCGCACCATCGAAGGCAACCTGCTGCGCTACCTGCAGTCCGCCCAGGCCATCCGCCGCTTCATGGAGGTGTCGGACCGCGAGAACGCCGAGGCCTTCCACCACTTCGTCAGCGGGGAGCTGGCGCGCCTGCCGGCCCTGCACGCCGTCGGGTGGGCGCCCCGGGTGAGCCTCGAGGAGGTGCCCACCTACGAGGCGCGACTGCGAGCCCGCTTCGGGCCCCAGGCCCACATGCTCGAGTGGGGCGAGGCGGGAGGACTGCGGCCCACCCGTCCGCGTGCCGAGTACTTCCCGCTCACCTTCATCGAGCCCGGAGAGAGCCGGACCCTGGGCATGGGGGCCGATCTGTCTTCCGAGCCGTCCCGACGAGCGGCGGTGCACTCCGCGCTGGCGCGCAACGAGCTGGCGCTCAGCGAGCGGCTGCACCTGCTGGGGGAGGCGTCCGGGGCCTGGTCCGTCATCGCGTTCCTGCCGGTCCAGGATGATTCCGGAGGCCGGGTCCTGGGCCTCGTCACCGCGGTGCTGCGGCTGGAGGACATCGTCCGCCAGTCCATCGACCCGGCCCATGCGTCCGAGCTCCGCTTCACCATCCGGGACACGACGGCGCCCCCCGAGCGGCAACGGCTGTATGGAGACGACACGCCCCAGGGCTGGGGCGAGGCGCGGGTGTTCTCGCTGCCGGTGCAGCTGGGCAACCGGCAATGGATGATCCATGCGAGCGAGACGCAGCAGGGCTTCGCCAACGCCACGCGCCGCTGGCAGACCTGGGCGGTGCTGGCCGGCGGCCTGCTGTTCACCGGGCTGCTCGCGGTGCTGCTGCTGGACCAGAGCGGCGAGAAGGCGCGAGTGGCGGCCCTGGTGGCCGAGCGCACACAGACCCTGCACCAGCGCGAGCAGTTCCTCAGCACGGTGCTGCAGTCGGCGCTGGACGGCCTGCTGACGCTGGATGACAGCGGGCGGGTACGCAGCGCCAACCCGGCGGCGGGCCGCCTGCTGGGGATGACCACCGCCGAGTGGGAGGGGCTGCCCCTGGCGCAGGTGCTGCCCACCCTGGAGTGGCCGCTGCTGCGCGCCGAGCTGGACCAGCTGCCCCCCGAGTCTCCAGGCCTCCGCCGGGAGACCCATGCCCGACGCCGGGACGGGACGGAGGTGCCGGTGGAGCTGGCGCTCAGCAATGCCTCCGCCAGTGGCGTGCGGACCTACGTGTGCCTGCTGCACGATGCCTCCGAGCGCATCCGCGTCAACCGCATGAAGGACGAGTTCGTCTCCACCGTCAGCCACGAGCTGCGCACCCCGCTGACGTCCGTCCTCGGAGCCCTCAGCCTCATCAACCGCGGCGGAGTGGCGACCCAGCCCGAGCTGCTCTCGCAGCTGCTCGGCATCGCGGAGAACAACGCCCAGCGCCTGCTGCAGCTCATCAACGATCTGCTCGACGTCGACAAGATGGAGGCCGGTCACCTCTCCCTGCAGTGTCAGCCGACAGAGCTGGCCCCCCTGCTGAGCCGCAGCCAGGAGGAGAACCGCGGCTACGCCGAGCGCTTCCAGGTGTCCCTGCTCTTGCAGCCCGAGGGCCTGGCCGGCGCCTGGGCCGAGGTGGATGAGACGCGCTTCGCGCAGATCATGAACAACCTGCTCTCCAACGCCATCAAGTTCTCCCCTCCCGGCGGCACGGTCGAGGTCGGCATGCTGCAGGAGCGGGACTGGCTGGAGATCTTCGTGCGAGACCACGGCGACGGCATCCCCGCCGACTTCCAGCCCCTGATCTTCCGCAAGTTCTCCCAGGCGGACAGCTCCGACACCCGCCGCCAGCGCGGCACCGGCCTGGGGCTGTACCTGACGCGCATGCTCGTGGAGCGGATGCGGGGAGGGATCCGCTTCGAGACCGCGAAGGGCCAGGGCACCACCTTCTTCGTCCGCCTGCCTCGCCACTCACCTCAGTCCGGAAGCGGGGCCTGACGCGGAGTGCCCAGCAGCTCCAGGGTCCGCACGGCGACCCTCACGAGCGTCTGCGCGCAGGGCTCGCAGCCTCCCCCACAGCACCGGGGCCAGCGGCCCTCGGGGTTGCGCACGAGCGGCCGGACCGAGGAGCGATAGTAGGAAGGCAGTCCGAGCTCGTCGCTGGCGCGGTTGAGGGCCAGCTCGAGCTCGCTCTCGGAGATCTCAGGCACGCCCTGCCCTCTCCATCACCGGGACTCCGAGCTCGCGCCGTCCCTCGAGCCCTCCCAGGCCGTCACCGCGACGCAGGCCTGGCTCTGGCTGCCCACGCGCAGCTCCGCCTCGAAGCGTGTGACTTCCAGGCGATCGCGCTCGATCCGCTCGCGAAGGTCCGGGTGCTGCGTGAGGTTGCTCAGCACCACCACCTGCCCTCCCTTCGCCTCCGCCTGGAGCCGCGCGGCCAGGTTCATCGTGGTGCCGAACAGATCCAGGCGCTGGTTGGCACGCACCGCGAGGCACGGCCCTTCGTGGATGCCGATCTTCGGCCGGAGCCCATGCTCTCCCAGGAGCCGCTCCGTCTCGCGCGACAGCTCCAGGGCCGCCGCGAACGCATCTCCGGCGCGCAGGAAGGTAGCCATCACCGAGTCTCCCATCGTCTTGAGCACCGAGCCGCTATGTCGCTCGGCGGCTTCCGAGACGATGCGGAAGTGCTGCTCGATGAGGGCGAAGGCCCGCGCGTCGCCGATCTTCTCGTAGAGCGCGGTGCTGCCCGTCAGGTCCGAGAACAGCACCACCATGGAGCCGGTGGTCAGCGCCATGCCCGCGGAGGGCGCCTCGGTGGAGAACAGCTCGTGGAAGTCCCGCACCGCGAGCACGTCCCTGCCGAGCGCGACCTCCGGCTCCCAGTCCGCGCGCTCGATCGAGAACTCCTCCTCGTGCGGCGTCGAGTTGACGAGCACGAGCGTCACCCGGGAGTCCCCGGCCTTGCTGTCCCCGGTCGTCACCTCCAGCGCGCGCGAGTCCAGCGTCACCTGCAGTGAGCCGCCCGACCGCACGGGGAGCCCGGTGCGCAAGCGCCGCATGGCGGTGCGCAGGGAGTACGCCCCCCTTGGCAGCTCCAGCGTCACCTCGCGGCGGCCATGCGGCGGGACGATGAAGTTCGCCAGGATGTGGGGCCGGAACCAGGGAGAGGCCACGCACCAGGTGCCCGCGTTCACGGCCCGGATGGCCGGGCTCACCTGGAAGCTCGCCTCCACGTTCGACGCGAAGTCCACCCCGAACGAGCGGTCGCAGTCGATGCAGTAGCCCTCGCGCGGCAGGCTCTCCAGGCTCGACACCTCCTGGGCGCCGCCTCGGCAGCCGGGGCACTCGAGCTGCCAGCGCAGCTCGTAGAGACCGGCCCTCGCCGCGTGCAGGAAGCCCCGGAGCACCTGGCGCCGGTCGAAGCCCCAGATGCGCGCCAGCTCGAACGGGCGGATCTGCCCCACCTCGTCATCGAAGCCGTCCCGAGCGAACCGGACGATCCGCTCCCGGAGCTCGGCGGACACGGGGGCGCTGGCGAAGCGCTGGGCGCGGTGCTGCAGCTCCTTCTCCTGGAACTGGCTGCGGAGGCCGAAGACGATGCCGTCGGGCTCCAGCCGGCCCAGGAGGTGGCGCGCGAGGATGACCGCAGGCACGGGCCTCGGCTCCAGCCCGCCCTGGTCCCGAGCGCTCTTGAAGAGCCGCTCCAAGGAGTCGAGATAGTGCGTCAGCGCCTGATCGATGGACTGGAGGAGCCGGTGCTCGGACTGTCTGTCCAGGGGCTTGTCGCCCTTCATGTAGGCGGTGAGCGAGACCTGGACGCCTCCCTCCGAGGGCTGGAGCTCCGCGCGGAAGCCGCCGAGCCGCATCGGCCCGGACAGGTAGTGCCGCAGGCCATGGAGGCGCTGGCCCTCCACCCACTCCCCACGCTCGAGCCACTCGGCCTCGCCCCAGGACTGGGTGGCGTGGCCGACGCGGGCGCGCACCCGCTCGCCCTCGGCTTCGAGCTCGGTGTAGCGGTACTGGGTGGGCTTGAAGCCCGCCAGCCGGTCCCAGCGATTGGTGTCCGCGACGAACCCCCAGACGAGCTCGGGCGGCGCGGGAAGGTGACGCTCCTGAGTCCTCGAGTATTCGTGGGCCATGGGGGCAGCGTACCCTCGCGCCTCCCGGACGGCGAGAGCCTCCGCACGGCCGCGCGGTGACCACTGGAGGATGCTGTGCGTGAGGATGGCGTTCACAGTCCGCCGCTCGCCTCTATAGTCCGCGCCCGGTGCCTCCCCTCCTGGGAGGACCCTGGTTACGGGAGCGGATATGGACGTTCGTGCAGCGGTCGCGTTCGAGGCAGGCAAGCCCTTGCGCATCGAGACGGTGCAGCTCGAGGGCCCCAGGGCCGGTGAGGTGCTGGTCGAGCTGAAGGCCACCGGCGTCTGCCACACCGACGACTACACGCTGTCCGGCAAGGACCCGGAGGGGCTCTTCCCGGCGATCCTCGGCCACGAGGGCGCCGGGGTGGTGGTGGACGTGGGGCCGGGCGTCACCTCCGTGAAGAAGGGTGACCACGTCATCCCCCTCTACACGCCCGAGTGCCGGCACTGTGAGTACTGCCTGTCTCGCAAGACGAACCTCTGTCAGGCCATCCGGAGCACGCAGGGCCAGGGGCTGATGCCGGACGGCACCAGCCGGTTCCGGCTCGGCAAGGAGCGCATCCACCACTACATGGGCACGTCCACCTTCGCGCAGTTCACGGTGCTGCCGGAGATCGCCGTGGCGAAGATCCGCGAGGACGCTCCCTTCGAGAAGGTCTGCTACATCGGCTGCGGCGTGACGACGGGCATCGGCGCCGTGGTGTACACGGCGAAGGTGGAGCCCGGCAGCAAGGTGGTGGTGTTCGGCCTGGGCGGCATCGGGCTGAACGTGGTGCAGGGGGCGCGCATGGTGGGCGCGGACATGATCGTCGGGGTGGACATCAACCCGTCGCGCCGGGCCCTGGCCGAGAAGCTGGGCATGACGCACTTCGTGAACCCGCGCGAGGTGGGCACGGACCTGGTGAAGTACCTGGTGGACCTCACCAAGGGCGGAGCCGACTACAGCTTCGAGTGCATCGGCAACGTGGACGTCATGCGGCAGGCGCTGGAGTGCTGCCACAAGGGCTGGGGCGAGAGCATCATCATCGGCGTGGCGGCCGCGGGGCAGGAGATCCGCACGCGGCCCTTCCAGCTCGTCACCGGGCGCGTGTGGAAGGGCTCGGCGTTCGGCGGGGCTCGCGGACGCACGGACGTGCCGAAGATCGTCGACTGGTACATGGAGGGGAAGATCCAGATCGACCCGCTCATCACCCACGTGATGCCGCTGGAGGACATCTCCAAGTCCTTCGACTTGATGCACCAGGGCGAGTCCATCCGCAGCGTGGTGAAGTACTCATGACAGTGCCGCTGACGCTCGTGTCCGAGCACGGCTGCTTCGGCGGGAAGGTGGCCTTCTACCGTCACGCCTCGGAGGCCTGCGGCGGGGAGATGCGCTTCAGCGTCTACGTCCCGCCCCAGGCGGCGACGCGAAAGGTGCCAGTGCTCTACTACCTGGCGGGGCTCACCTGCACGGAGGAGACGTTCCAGGCCAAGGGCGGCGGGCAGCGGGTGGCCGCGGAGCTGGGGCTGATGCTGGTGGCCCCGGACACGAGCCCTCGCGGCGCGGGCTTCCCTGGCGAGGACGCGGCCTGGGACTTCGGCGTGGGGGCGGGCTTCTACGTGGACGCCACGCAGGCGCCCTGGTCCTCGCGCTACCGCATGTTCACCTATGTCACCCGGGAGCTGCCGGCGCTGGTGGCCGCGCACCTGCCCGCGCGCGCGGACCGGGAGGGCATCTTCGGCCACTCCATGGGAGGCCACGGGGCGCTCGTCTGCGCGCTGCGGCAGCCCGGGCGATACCGCTCCGTCTCCGCGTTCGCGCCCATCTCCGCGCCGATGCAGGTGCCCTGGGGACAGAAGGCCTTCGGCGGCTACCTGGGGCCGGATCAGCAGGCCTGGAAGGCCTGGGATGCCAGCGAGCTGGTGCGCACGTTGCGCGAGCCCCTGCCCCCGCTGCTCGTGGACCAGGGAACTCGGGACAAGTTCCTCACCGAGCAGCTCCGCCCGGAGGTGTTCCAGGATGCCTGCGCCGCCGCGGGCCAGCCCCTCACGCTGCGAAGGCAGGAGGGCTATGACCACGGCTACTACTTCGTCTCCACCTTCATGGAGGACCACCTGCGCCACCACGCCGCGGCGCTCAACGCCTGATCGTGGGCCCGAGCATGGAGAGCCCGTCACCCGAGCTCTCCATGTCCTCCAACGGCAGCGGACCTTCGTCACCTCAGCTCATCGGCAGGTCGCGTCCGGCTGGCACTGCGTGCCCGTGGGGCAGATGTGGCCCGGGTAGTTCGGGCCGCACCAGAGCCGGCAGACGCCCTGGACGCACGTCTCCGTCTGGGGACACGGGGACTGGGCGCTGCACGCGTACCCCGTGGGAATGCAGGTCCCATCGGAGCAGCCGTAGTTCGCGGGGCACGGGTTCTGCGCGGAGCAGCTCGCTGGACGGCAGATGCCGCTCTGCGAGTCGCAGGCGGTGCCCGTGGGGCACCCCGCGGTGCACGTCGCACGGCAGATGTAGTCGTCGCAGACGGTGCCCTGTCCGCAGACGTTGTTGGGATAGTTGCTGCCACATCCCGGGCGGCACAGGCCCACGTCACAGATCTCGGTGGCTGGATCGCAGTCGGAGAGGTCCGTGCACGACTTCAGCGTGCCCGCGTCTCCCTGCGGCCCCGGGTCGATGGGCCCGCCGCCGTCGTCCCGCTGGCCCGCGTCGTCCTGTAGCTGCGCTCGGAACACCTCGCCCACATCGTGCGTTGCGCCGCATGCCACGAACAGCGAGGCCACCAGGCACATCCCCAAGAGCTTGTTCGACATGATCGATTCTCCTTTGAGTGAGATGCCGTTCGCATCCCTGTCACTCTCAGGACGCCTGGCCCGAAAACCTTACGGAGCCGCTGACTCGAGGCGCTCACGAGCCTCCGCCGCGAACCGTCCCTCCGGGAAACGCCGGAGGTACGCGTCGAGATCCGCGCGCATCCCAGCCTCGTCCCCGGCGCGGGCGCGACACACCGCGCGGCCGAACAGCGCACGCTCCTCGAGCGCGGGCGATGGAGCTCGGTCGAGCACCTCGGAGAACGCGCGCGCGGCCTCCGGATCGCGCCGTGCCTCCGCCAGGAGCTCGGCCCGCTGCAGCGCGAGCTCGGCCGGGCGAGGCAGGCCCGCGAAGCCAGTGCCGTGGAGCCGCTCCAGATGGCGCAGGGCTTCGGACTTCCGCCCCTCCCGGAGCAGGGCTTCGACGCGGGTGACCTCCGCCTCGCCGATGAGCTCGCCTCGGGGGAAGCGCTTGAAGTAACGCTGAAGCGTCACGAGCGCGGCCTTCGGGTCCTGCTCCCGTCGAAGCTGTTCCACCGCCCTGCCGAGGAGCTTCGCCTCCTCGAGCAGCGCATTCTCCGGACGCGGTTCCCGGTGGGCAGGCGGCGGTGGCGGCGCGGGGGCCTCTTCGGGAGTCACAGGCGGCGCGGCCGAAGGCGCTCCAGGCGCCGGAACCTCTTCGGGCTCAGGGGGCGCTGGCACAGGCTCCGGTGCGGGCTCGACGGGGTGCTCCTCTTGCGCCGAGGGCGGAGATTCCACCGCGCCGTTCAGCCCGAAGTAGAGCGCCGACGCCACCACCAGCGCGCCGACTGTGAGCAGGGGCAGGCCCCGTGGCAGGCGTGTCCCGCTGGGAGGAGGCAGGGAGCCGAGCTTCTCGGCGATACGCGCGGTCGCCCCCGGAGTAAGTGCCTCGGCGGGCGGCATCTCCCGAGCGAGCCGACGCGCCTCGGCCTCCACGGGCTCCGACGGAGAGGGCTGATCCTTCCAGCGCTGGAGCGGAGCGTCCGACATCACTCGCCCTCCTCTTCCATGAGGCGCTTGAGCCTCTCCAGGAAGGTGGCCCGCGCGCGGTGGAGCCACACCCAGACGGTGGCCGTCTTCGCGTCCATCAGCGTCGCGATCTCCTCACCGGAGAGGCCCTCGAGCTCGAACAGGATCAGCGCGGCGCGGTAGCGCTCATTCATGCCCTCGAGCGCCCGGTAGAAGCGGGCCTGTGTCTGGTGTCCCGCCAGCTGCTCCTCGGCGGTCCGGGCCGGACTGGGGACATCCTGTCCAACCTCCGCGGCCGAGCCTCCGAGCCAGCGCCGCATGCGCTCCTTCCTGCGTCGGTGTCGGACCACGTTCTCGGTGATGCGGTACAGCCAGGTGGTCAGCTGCGCGCGATCCGACCGCCAGCCAGGGAGCAGTTGGTGGACCTTGAGGAAGACCTCCTGCACCACGTCCTCCAGCTCCAGCCCGGGCCCGCCCAGCCGCGAGGCCCAGCGCGCAACATCCCCCCCGTGGCGGCGGAACACCTCCGCTACCTCCAAAGTCTCCGCCTTCTCGGTCCGCGCCGCGGTCTTGGCCACACTCGTCAACGCCCTCTCAGCCCACTTCGGCCGGAAACCTTTCACCCGCCGCGCGGAAATCTCTCAGTCGCCCGGGAACGCGAACCCCACCACTGCCAGGACCTGGCCCCGAGGCAATTCCCGCGTGACGCTCTCCTCGGGCGAGGATGTCGTCGTAATCCGTACACGCGCCTGCTGTTCTCGCAGCCAGAACAGCCCGAGCGCCCCCACGAACGGGCGCCAGGAGCCCATCCTCCAGGAGGCCGTAGCCCCTGCCCAGGCGGCGGGATCGAGATCGGTGGCGGTGTCGTTCCGGGCGAAGCCCGTGCCGCGCAGGCGCAGCCACGCCACGGCTGCTCCGCCTTCGAGTTCGAGCCTCGGGCCCTCCTGGAGAAGGCGCCACCTTGCTCCCGCGCCCACCAGCGGACGGGACCACTGCACACCGCCTTCGCCCAGCGTCAGCTCGCGGGGTGTCTCGAGGAGGGCGAGCGCGACGACGGACCAGGACTCGCGACCGATCGAGCCCCTCGCCAGGGCGCCGAAGGCCCAGCGCGCCGAGAACCCCGCCACCGCGCCTACCTCGCCGCGAATGCGGAGCGGCTGTGCGGGCGGGGGCAGCTCTCCTGAGGGCTTGGTGAGCGTTCTCTCTGGAGCTGGAGCAGGAGGTGCCGGGACGGAAGGAGGCTCGGGCTCAACGGCCGGAGCGGCGGGCGGCGCAAGCTCAGCGGCGGGCGGAGGTAGCGTCGGAGGGGCAGGAGCAGGGGGAGGTGCTGCTCCGGGGAGTTCCAGCGTTCCCTCTCGGAAGCGAGCTTCCCACGCGGCGATGACCACGGCCGCTACCTGGGCGAGCTCGTCGCACTTCCCGCGACGTGGAAGCTCCTTTCGAGCCAGCGCGGCGCCCTCCTCCGTCTCGAGTGCGAGGACAAGCGTGCCGCCGACATCATCGACGCGCGCCACGTGTCTCGGACCGGGTGCATCCGGGAGCAGCAGCGCGAGCCTGGCCTCGACCACGTCCGGCGCGGGGCACGTCGCCGAGCCCTCCAGTCGGACGGAGGCGGAGAGCAGGGGCACGACGACTGCGATTGCGAGAGTTCCCGCCATGAAGGCGGGTCTACTCTGGCAGGCAGCGCACGAGCCAGGAGAACGAACGAGCCCGGAGAACGCGGCTCCTCACCGCGCGCCGCCGGGAGACTTCTTGGAGACGTAGCTGCCGGCGGTGGAGCGGAACGCGGTGCACAGGCGGTTCCACGAGTTGATGGCGGCGATGGCATACGTCAGGTCCACGAGGGCCTTGTCCTCGAAGTGCGGACGCACGGCCTCATAGACGGAGTCTGGCACGTGCCCCACGTGGAGTGCGTCACCGCCTCCGTCCAGGCGAGCGCCGCGCGCTCCCGAGGCGTGTAGTAGGGAGACTCCTCCCAGGCCGACAGTCCGTAGAGGCGCTGCTCGGACTCGCCCATCGCCCGAGCATCCTTGTGGGACACACAACGCGCGGGCACCACCTCTCGAGCAACCAGATGAAAAGAAGGATGCAAAACGTCCGGTGAATCTGGATCGATGCCTCGACTCGTGCGCGGCGGGAGGCCAGGTGCTCGTCCAGTTCTGCAACGACATCCCCGATTCGGCGATTCGTGCCGCTTGCTTTTCAAAGCTCACCGAGAGCGAGACGAGCTGCCGGAACTTCTGTTTCAACTACTTCGGAAAATGAAAGGCTACCGAATGCCTACGGAGACTCGCCTCCCGCGTGGTACCAGGCTCTCTGGACCAATCATGGCTGAACGCCGATTCGAGCTCGTAGGCAGCCCCGCTGAGCGCGCCTCGGTTCGAATCAGAAAGCCCGTCAAGGATCGGCGTACCGGCAATTACAGGTGCAGCGTGGAGTGGATCCGCCCTGAAGAGCGGGAGCTCTTTGAACTCTGGGGAATCGACTCGATGCAGGCACTGCAGCTTGCCATCGGGGCTGCCAGGGAGCTGAGCACGCTTTACGAGAACAACCTCCGTTGGGCTGGAGGGCAGGACGGCTACCTGGGTTTTCCGAAGACCTATCCAGAGCACCTTCCGAAAGCCCTCTCGAGAAAGCTTGAGCGCGTGATCGATCGCGAAATCTCCGCCCACACACGCAAAGTCGCGAGGGCACACAAGCGGAGACAGCGTCGAGGGCGCTGAGCCAGCTCCTACCCCTTCACCTCCACCTCGCGCACCTCGGGTGACACCTCGCGGGCGTCCACCTTCACGTCCAGGAAGTGCTTGAACGTCTCGAGCTGCGTCTCCGCGTGCCCGTCCAGCGGCAGCGTACGGAACGTACCTCCCTTCGCCAGGGCCAGCAGTAGCAGGAGCTGATCGCACAGGTGCTCGCCCACGGGCACCTCCGCGTCCAGGTAGCGCTTCGTCTCCTCCGCAACCCTCCCCGCCACCTCCTCCGCCCTCACGCCTCGCTCTCCGAAGGCCGTGAACACCTCCGACACGTGCTCGCTCTCCACCTCGAGCCACAGCACGTTCCCCGGTCCCTGCGAGCGCTTCAGCTCCTCCGTCCGCAGCTCGTACGGCTTCCACTTCAGCGCCTGCTCCACCGTGGCCAGCTCCCGCTTCGCCACGTCGAACGGAAGCTGCGCGATGAGCGCCGTCGCCATCCGCCGCTTCACCGCCCCTCGCTCCAGCAGCGTCAGCGGCTTCAGCGGCGCGGGCTCCACGTTCACCCGGAACTTCCCTCCTCCCGCTGGGAAGAAGCCGTGCCGCTCCAGCACCGCGTCCACCTTCGGACCCATGCGCCGCACCAGCGGAAAGTAGGCCTTCTCCAGGAAGTCGAACGGCGGCGCCAGCGGGTTGTGCGTCCCTCCCTCCAACATCAGCGTGGACGGCCCGCTCGCCAGCATCAGCGCCGGCAGCACCGTCTGCAGCACCAGCGTCGCGCTTCCCGCCGTACCCACCGCGAAGAAGTAGTTCCCCGCCGACAGCGCCTTCGGCTTGAACGTCAGCTCGCGCGAGCCCAGCTCCGCCCCCTCCATCTCCGCCGCGCCCACCTCCGCCGCCGCCTTCACCGCCGTCAGGTGCTGCCTCAAGAGCCCCGGCTTCTGCCGCCCCGCGCGGATGTTCACCATCCGGAACGGCGTGCCCGTCACCAGCGACAGCGCCAGTGACGTGCGCAGCACCTGGCCCCCTCCCTCTCCCTTCGAACCGTCGATATGCACCATTGGCAAATCCCTCTGCGACCAAAATAGCGGCGCCCGCTCCCCCAACCTAGCGACCGATTTCGCGGTCTCGGGGGGAGCGGGCGCCTCGAATATCGCTATCCCTTCACACACACCACCTGCCGAAGCGTGTGGACCACTTCCACCAGGTCCGCCTGCGCCGCCATCACCGCGTCGATGGGCTTGTACGCACCCGGCGTCTCGTCGATGACGTCTACGTCCTTGCGGCACTCGATACCCGCCGTCGCCTTCGCGTGGTCCTCGAGCGTGAACCGCTTCTTCGCCGCCTCACGCGACATCACCCGCCCCGCCCCGTGGCTGCACGAGTCGAACGCCTCCGGGTTCCCCTTCCCGCGGACGATGTACGAGCGCGCCCCCATGCTGCCGGGGATGATGCCGAGGTCCCCCTCGCGCGCTCGCACCGCGCCCTTGCGCGTCACGAAGCAGTTCTTCCCGTAGTGGTGCTCGCGCGCCACGTAGTTGTGGTGGCAGTTCACCGCCGCGTCCGTCAGCCCGAAGGCCGGCAGCAGCTGCGACGCCTTCAGGGCCTGCACCACCGAGTCCAGCATCAGCTGCCGGTTGGTGGCCGCGTAGTCCTGCGCCCACTCCACCGCCTTCACGTAGTCCTGGAAGTGCTCCGTCCCCTCCGGCAGGTACGCCAGGTCCGCGTCCGGCAGCTGGATGAAGAAGCGCCGCATGTCCTCCTTCGCCAGCTCGATGAAGTGGCTCCCGATGCGGTTACCCACCCCGCGCGAGCCGCTGTGCAGCATCACCCACACGTTCTGGGACTCGTCCAGGCACAGCTCGATGAAGTGGTTCCCCGTCCCCAGCGTCCCGAGGTGCCCCAGGTCCGGCCCACGGCCCAGCCGCGGGTGCTTCTCGACAATCGCGTCGTAGCCGGGCTTCAGCCGCGCCCACGCCTCACGGTGCATGGCCGGCGCGTCCTGCCAGGCACCACGATCGTTCCGGCCACCGTTGTCCGTCCGGCCGTGCGGCACGGCCTGCTCGATGACGGCACGCACCGGCGCCAGGTTGTCCGGGAGCTGGTCGGCACGCAGCGTGGTGCGCACCGCGATCATCCCGCAGCCGATGTCCACTCCCACCGCCGCCGGGATGATGGCGCCCACCGTGGGGACCACGGAGCCCACCGTCGCGCCGTACCCGCGGTGCACGTCCGGCATCGCGGCGATCCACTTGTGGATGAAGGGCAGGCCCGCGAGGTTCTTCAGCTGCTTCTTCGCCTCGTCCTCGAAGGGGACGCCGACCGTCCACGCCTTGATGGGGTTCTTCCCCGACTCGTCCGACAGCACCTCGTAGCTGCGATTCATGGCCTTGCCTTCCGTTCGTTCGCCCAGTCCATGTGCCGGGCACGCGAGGACGTAGAGCAGCCAGCGTGCCAGCCCGCTCTCCGAGGGAGGCGCTCCCCTGGCTGGCTGATTTCCTATCCTCCGGGATAAAGTCGTATCCGCATGGCGAAGGCACAAGCGCGCAAGACGGTGGTCATCGGGATGCTCGGCACCACGATCGACCAGGGGCAGGGGGTGAAGCGGTGGGAGAGGTGGCGGCCCACGGTGGCGCTGTGCCAGCAGGAGGACCTGCTGGTGGACCGGCTGGAGCTGCTCTACCCGCCCTCGGCGGCAGTGCTGGCGACGACCGTGACGGAGGACATCCAGCAGGTGTCCCCGGAGACGGAGGTGCGAGGGGCGGTGGTGGACATCCGCAACCCGTGGGACCTGGAGCAGGTATACGGGGCGCTGCTGGACTACGCGCGGAGCTACCCGTTCCAGCCCGAGCAGGAGGACTACCTCGTCCACATCACCACGGGGACGCACATCGCGCAGATCTGCATGTTCCTCTTGGTGGAGAGCCGGCACATCCCCGCCCGGCTGGTGCAGACCTCTCCGCCGTCTGGACGGGACAAAGGCCTGGGCGGCGCGGGGGCACACACCCTCATCGATCTGGATCTGTCGAAGTACGACAAGCTGGCGGCGCGGTTCCAGCAGGAGCAGCGCGAGGCCCTGTCCTTCCTCAAGGCGGGCATCGACACGCGCAACGCGGCGTTCAACCGCATCATCGAGCGCATCGAGCAGGTGGCCATCCAGTCTCGAGCGCCGCTGCTCATCACCGGGCCCACGGGAGCGGGCAAGTCGCAGCTCGCGCGACGAATCTACGCACTGAAGAAGGCCCGGCGGCAGGTGAGCGGGCCGTTCGTGGATCTCAACTGCGCCACGCTCCGTGGAGACGCTGCCATGTCCGCCCTATTCGGCCACGTGAAGGGCGCGTTCACGGGCGCGGTGAACGATCGGCCCGGGCTGCTGCGGCAGGCGAACGGGGGCGTGCTGTTCCTGGACGAGATTGGCGAGCTGGGCGCGGACGAGCAGGCCATGCTGCTGCGCGCGCTCGAGGACAAGCGCTTCCTGCCGGTGGGCTCGGACAAGGAGGTGGAGAGCGACTTCCAGCTCATCGCCGGGACGAACCGGGACCTCCAGGTCGAGGTGGAGCACGGGCGCTTCCGGGAGGATCTGCTGGCGCGCATCAACCTGTGGACTTTCCGGCTCCCAGCCCTGCGCGAGCGTCCCGAGGACATTCCTCCCAACCTGCTCTACGAGCTGGACCAGGCCTCCCAGGCGCTGGGCCTGCGAGTGACGATGAACAAGGAGGCACAGGAGCACTTCCTCCGGTTCGCCACGTCTCCCGAGGCTCGATGGAGCGGCAACTTCAGGGACTTGAACGCGGCGGTGCTACGCATGGCCACGCTGGCCTCTGGTGGACGCATTACCCGAGAGGACGTGGACGAGGAGCTCTCGCGGCTGCGCGCTCAGTGGACGAAGAGCACGGGTCCGGCCACGGCAGGCTCGGTGGACCTGGTGGCGGAGGTGCTCGGGGCCGAGCTGGCCGCGGAGCTGGACCGGTTCGATCGGGTCCAGCTCGCGGACGTGATCGCCGTGTGCAGGCAGTCACGCACGCTCTCGGAGGCCGGACGCGTGCTGTTTGCTCAATCACGCGCTCGGAAGCAGAGCACCAACGACGCGGATCGCCTGAAGAAGTACCTCACCCGCTTCGGGCTGGGCTGGGATGACGTCTCCAAGCGTGGCGCGAACGAGGCGGCCTGAATCCGTGCAGGTGCCGCGCTCCTCACGCTCCACCTCCTGCTCCCGCCACTCCGCGCGCATGGCGCGCAGGGCGGGCCCTCGTTCGCTCCACGCCCAGAACGTGCCGAGCACGGCGCTGTCCGGGACCTGCTCCGTGAACGCGACGCCTCGCTCCGTCTCGAGCGCCAGCGCTCCCGGACGTCCCTCCTGCTTCTTCTCCGCGGCTTCCGCGGTGCACGCGTTCATCAACGCGGCCAGCCCCCATATGAAGCGGTGACGCATGTTGCCTCCTCCGTCTTGCTCTCCAGAACAGTACGAACGAGGATGTTCGCGGTGGGTAACCCGAACGTAACGAGCCCCGTTGCCCCACCCCATCGCACCGCATGCGCCTCCTCTCCCTCCAGCCTGCACCCATGCACGAGTGGTCCTATATGAACGCCGCCTCGCGCGGCGGCTCGGAGGTCGCAACGCTTCCGCTGCTGCGCGCCACCGTCGACGCCCTGCCCTCGGACATCGAGGCGCTGATCGCCTTGTCGGACCTCCAGGGGGTGGCACCTCACGCGCTGCACGACGGTGCCGCCACGCTCCTCGGCGAGGTGCTGGCGGATGAGCTGGCCCTGATGGGAGAGACGGGAGACCTCCCCCACCCGAGCCACACCGGGATCCTTCTCATGGGGGATCTGTTCTCGGATCCTGGCGCGAACGTGCGCGGAGCCTCGGGGGATGTGCGGAGCGTCTGGAATGCCTTCGCCGCGCAGTTCCGCTGGGTGGCGGGCGTGGCGGGCAACCACGACACCTTCGGAAGCTCTCGCGAGCGGGAGCGCTTCCGCCAGCAAGCAGGCATCCACCTGCTGGATGGAGAGGTGCGAGAGCTGGATGGCCTCGTGCTGGGCGGAGTGAGTGGCATCATCGGCCGGACCGACAAGCCCGGTCGCCGCGACGAAGCGGACCAGCTGGAGCACATCCGCGGAGTCCTGCGCCAGGAGCCCGAGCTCCTCCTGCTGCACGAGGGCCCGGACTTCCCCCTGGAAGAGCGCCGAGGCAACGCCGCCATCCGCGAGGCCGTCCGTGCAAGGACCGGCATGCTCGTCGTCTGCGGGCACTCCCACTGGGAGTCACCGCTCGCGACGTTCGAGGGCGGCGCCCAGGTGCTCAACGTGGATGCTCGTGCCGTCCTGCTGACACGCGCTCCGGCGTGAAGCCTCCACCGAGCGGGACGGTTCCTGCCGCTGGCCGCCGGTATGCGGCTCGGGCCCCGTTGCAAAACGCCACGCACCACGCCTGACACGCGGCGAATTGCTCCCCGCCGAGAGGATCCGTGAGGCGCCCGCTCGAAGGAAGCGCGCTCCAACTCTGGCATCCGTGTTGCTCCACCATGAGGACATCCCTCCACGAGCCCGCACCGCGCCTCGTGGTTGCCTTCCTCGAGGAGCACTCCGTGAAAACCATCCTGGTGGTGACGGCTGATACCTCCGTCAAGGCAGCCGTGGCGTCGGCCTTCCGGATTCATTGCGATGAGTTCTCGGTGCTCACGGTGACGGAAGCGCCCAAGGCCCTGAGCGTCATGGAGACACGCAAGGTGGATCTGCTGCTCACCGCGCAGTCCATCCCGGTGCTGGATGACTTCCAGCTCCTGGTGTACCTGCTGAACCGGCGCCCCCGAGTACCGGTGATGGTGATGAGCTCGCGCAGGAGGCGGGGGCGAGCCTCCTCCAAGGTGCCATCGGAGATTCCCTATCTCCCGCTGTCCCTGGAGGGCGACGAGCTCGTCTCCCGGATCCGGACGTGCCTGGAGGAGAGGGTGCGCGCTCAGCTTCCGAGCGTCACGCTCCCCAGCCTGCTCCAGGTCCTCCACCAGGAGCACGCCACGTGCAGGCTGCTGGTGTGCAGGGAGAACCAGCGAGGCAAGCTCTATGTGCACTCGGGAGAGCTCGTCCATGCGCGATGCGGGAGGCTGGAGGGAGACAGGGCACTCCTCCAGATCCTGGGCTGGCAGTGGCCGCAGCTCCTCCTGCTCGGACAGCCACGAGACGTGCTCCAGAGCATCAGCGTGCGGACCAGCCAGCTGCTGGGGTTGTTCGCCTCCGACGGAGCCAGAGCCACTCCGGCGCAGTCCGCGCCCGCGCAGCGGAAGTCTCTCCCGCAGACGTACGAACCTCCACCGGGGCCCGACACCTTCGAGAGCGCGCGGCAGACTCGGCCCTGGACCGACCATGCGAACCGCCGTCTGAACTGGTGGGACAGGAAGCCCGGCACCCGGTGGATGTGGTGGGCAGTGCCCGACAAGACCCAGAGTGAGTGAGGCCCGCTTCGAGGCTCACGCGCCCGTCGCGGCGGCCATCACGGTCTGCGTCCTGGGCAGCTCCACCTCGAACCGGGCGCCTCCCAGCTCCGCCTTCCCCGCCGTGACGCGCCCGCCGTGCCGCTCCACGATTCCGCGAGCGATGGCCAGCCCCAGCCCCGTGCCCGGTCTCGGTCCTTCGCGCTTGCGCCCCGTGACGAAGGGCTGGAACAGGCGCGGCAACAGCTCCGGCGGAATCCCCGGCCCGTTGTCCTCCACCACCACGCGCACCCGCTCTGCTTCCTGGGTGCACATCACTCGCAGCCTCGGCGCCGGAACGTCCCTCAGCGCCAGCAGCGCGTTCTCGAACAGCACCACCAGCACCTGCGAGAGCTGCGCCTGATCCGCCTCCAGCTCCAGCATCTCTCCGTCCGGCTGCTCGAACGCCGTCTCGGGCGCCAGTGCCCCCAGGCCCTGCCGGGCCGTCGAGTACGCCAGCGCCACCGTCGCGCGCAGATCCACCCGCCGCAGCTCCAGCGGTCTCGGCCTGCCGTAGCGCAGCAGCTCGTCCACGAAGTGGCTTGCCCGGTCGATCTGTTCCCGCATCGCCGAGAGCGCCTCTGGATCCGCCCCCTTGCGCTCCAGCAGCTTCAGGTGCGCCGCGAGCACTCCCAGCGGGTTGCGCACCTCATGGGCCACCGCCGACGTGAACTGTCCCAGCTCCGCCAACCGAGCCGACTGGTCGGCGCGCTCCTCCTGCTTCACCAGCTCCTCGGCCAGCTCGCTCGCCGCCGCCCTGCCCTTCAGCAGCCGCCGCCCCAGCCACTCCTGGAACCCCTGCCGCACCGGCTCGAACGCCAGCGCCGCCAGCGCCAGCAGGAAGAACGCGCCCACCCGGTACTCCACCAGGAACGGCTGCCCGCTGCCGGCCATCAGCGTCAGCACCCCGAACAGGAAGCCCGCCGACAGCACCGCCGCCAGCGCCGAGTACAACAGGCTTCGCTCCAGCAGCCGGCGATCGCTCTCCGCCTGGTGCCCGCCAATCACCTGCGCCAGCACCAGCAGCCCGCCCAGCACCAGGTACATGCCGAACGGCAGCGCGTATCCGCTCGAGAGCAGCATCGCGTTGGAGACGCCGCCGGAGTACGTCATCACCCCGGCGATGCCCACCCCGCGCAGCAGCGGACGCCGCTCGGCCGGCGCCACCCGGTACGCGCGCAGCAGATGGACGAGCGGCACCGTCGCCGCCACCACCGCCAGCACCATCGCCGGCCAGAACAGCGGCCCCCGCGTCATCGCCAGTGGGCCATAGAGGACGTTGGGCTCCACCGCTCCCAGCACCGTCAGCCCCAGCGCCACGAGATAGGCGAACACCACCAGCCGGTACGAGCGCTGGCCCGTGACGTTGTAGGCCGCGTGCAGGAACCCCGCGGCCGTGAAGGTGCCGATCGACACGAGACGCTCTCCCAACCACATCGTCCGTGGCATGCACAGCATCAGCAGCGTGCCGCTCCACGCCGCCACCGTCAGACAGTAGAAGGCCAGCCCTCGCGCGTTCCGGGCACGGAGCGTGGCGGTGAAGCACAGCAGCAAGGCCACCGAGACGACGGGCACCAGGCTGTAGGCGAAGAGAGGCCCCATCCCGCGGACTTTGACAGAACCCGAGCCGCTCAGCCCGCCGCGAGCAGCCCTTCGGTCACTTCCTCCACGCTCGAGGCCACCGACTGGAGCAGCTCCACCAGCTCCGCGTCCGGCCTCCCCGCGAACTTGAGCAGTTGCAGCCGCGAGCCCATCTCCTCCAGCTGCAGCACCACCCGCTCCAGGTCCGCCGACGTCCGCTCGCGCATCGCCCCCAGCCGCTCCATGTTCTTCAGCCGGGCCTGCACGCTCTGCACCCGCGCGTCCTCCGGCGGCAGCCCGCGCCTGGACAGCGCCTCGAGCTGCCGGGACGCCGCGGCCCTGTCGAACTCGGGCGTCGCCAGCAGCGCGTCCATCTCCGCCACCCGCGCCTCCATCTTCCCCACTGCCTCCACCAGCCCGCGCAGCCGCGCCACCTCGGGCCGCAGCACGTCCGCCGCGAGCCCCTCCACCTGCCCCACCGCCGCCAGCAGCCGGGACTGCGCCGCTCGGGCGGGCTGAGCCACCGGCGCCGCCGGCCGCGCGGGCGCGAGCAGGAACGGCGCGAACACCGGCCAGAAGAAGACGCCGGCCACGAAGGTGACGACTCGCACGCCCGCGCCCTTGCCCTCGGCGCGCAGCACGAGCGCCACCGCCACCACACCGCCCAGCAACAGATACAGGATGCAGGTCTCCACGACGCCCATGGGCGTGCCCTCCTCGTTCTCGTCAGGGATTCAGCGACTGAAACCGGAGCAGTGGCTCACAGCCGGGCGCCGAGCACCTCGCCCAGCCGGTACAGGGCCACCGGCGCCACCACGCTGTAGACAGCGCCCCAGCACAGCACCAGCCGCTTCACGAACTGGCCCCGGCGCTTGTGGCTGACGGGCAGGTGCTCGGCCATGTCGCGGAAGCCGCGGTAGACGGCGCGGATGCCCAGCAGCCCCACCACGAAGGGCAGGCCCAGGCCCGCGAGCAGCGCGGTGCCCGGCGCGTCGAACACACCCACCACCGTCCCCAGCAGCCACGCCGCGTAGAACGGGAGCACTCCCAGCAGCAGCACGGACGTGGTCGCCTGCGCCCGAAGCGCCTGGGCCGTCACCAGCCGGAACGAGGCGTCCAGCCCCGACAGCTGCGTGTAGAAGTAGAAGGACGGCAGGCAGATGCACAGCGCCCCGAGCAGCGAGCCGATCAGCGCCAGCGGCATCCACACCACCGGGTGCCCCGCCTGGTACCAGGCCAGCGAAGGGCTCGGCGAGAACATCGAGGCGGCCAGACCCAGCACGCCCCCGTGGATGACGAGCCCCAGCACGGAGAGCGCCAGGAGCTTCTGGATCACCTCGGGCAGGCCCGCCTCGTCCCGCAGCAGGCGGTGGAGGCGCGCCTCGCCGCGCAGGATGAGATCGAACATCCCGGGCATGGGCCCCGGCACGGGCTCGGGAGTCGGCAGCGAAAGGGAATCGAGCGTCGAAGCAGCGTCCATGATGGCCTCCAATCAGGCGTCGAAGCGGAAGAGGGAGAACAGCCACATCAGCTCCGCGCCGATGACCTTCACCAGGACCAGCCAGAGCGCGGCGTAGGCGCGGCTGTGCCCGGGCTCCAGCGCCTTCATGGTCCGCAGGAAGACGTCCACCATGCACACCCCCACGCCCGCGAACACGATGAGGTTCACCGCCACGCGCACGAAGCCGTAGGGCAGCGCCAGCCCGAAGAACCAGGTGATGGGGATGCTCGCCAGCAGCGCCAGGGATCCGAAGCTGATGGTCGTGAGTGCCGCCAGCAGCGTGGTGGACGCATCCAGCTTCGAGCCCAGCGCCGAGTTCAGGATGTAGAGCGCCGGCAGCGCCAGCGTCCACGCCAGCCCCGCCGCCAGTGGGGCCTTCACCATCCCTTCCAGCATCCCGCCCCAGCCCTCGTGCAGCCTCATCACCAGGCCATAGGCCGCGATGCCCAGCGCCGCGTTGGCCAGCAGCACCGGGAAGATGATGGGCCGCGGGCCAGGCGCCAGCCCCCGGTCCCTCCAGCGCAGGGTGAACTCCTCGGGTCGGCGCAGCGCCACTCCCACCTCGTGGAGGGCGATGCGCAGCTCACTCGTCAGGCTCATGGGTGTTCCTCCTCCGCCCACCCACTGAGCACTCGCTGTGCCAGCGCTCCGCACCCGTCTTCTCGCGGGGTTGGCCACCCCACCGTCACCGGCGTTGACGGTCGCTGACGCCGCGCTTGACGCCTGGCCGCCCTGCCGCCGAGAGCCCTGCCCCGCACCTACACCGCAGTCCTGGTTCACATCCGCGCGCCGTGGCATACGCTGCGCGCCTTCGGGGCGGCCTGTCCCGAACCTTCAGGAGCTCACGTGCAGTACTTCGTCATGGTCGCGGCGGGGGCCACCCTCTGGGGCTTCTGGCCGCTCTTCCTGCGCCCCGCGGGGCTCACCGGCGTCCAGAACGCCCTGCTCGCGCTGCTCACCATGGCCCTGCCCGCCCCGTTCCTGCTGAGCAGGAAGGCGCTCGCGGATCGCCGCGCCACCGTGGCCCTCGTCATCATGGGCGTGGCCGATGCCGCCAACGTGGCCCTCTTCTTCGCCGCCGTGAACCGCGGGCCCGTCGCCGTCGCCGTGCTCACCCACTACCTGGCCCCGCTGCTGGTCGCTCTCGCCGCGCCGTGGGTCGCTCGGGAGCCACGCTCGCCCCGGGCACTCGTTGGGGCTCCACTGACTCTGCTGGGGCTGGCCCTGCTCATCTGGAAGCCCGGCGCGGACTTCTCGGGAGGCACGGCGCTGCTGGGCGGCGCCAGCGCCATCTTCTTCGCCATCACCGTGTTCTGCGCCAAGGAGGCCGCGCGCGCCTGGTCTCCCCTGGGCGTCACCTCCGTGCACTCCGCCGTCTCCGTCGTGACGCTGCTGCTCTTCTTCGGCCGAGGCGCCCTGCCGCCGCTCGAGCCGTCGGCGCTCTGGGTCGTCGCTGGCGGCGTGCTGTGCGCCCTGTCCGGCAACATCCTCTTCAACACCGGGTTGCGGCGCATCCCCACCTCCGCCACGGGCGCGCTCACCTATATGGAGCCGCTCACCGCCACCCTCGTCGGCTGGGGCGCATTCCACGAGGCACTCGGCCCCCTGGGCCTGCTCGGAGGCACCATCGTCCTGGCCCTCGGTGTCTGGGTTGCGACGGAGCCACGAGCCTCGGATTCGCCTTTACCATCAATTTCTGGTACTTCTTGAATAGCGCAAATGCCTGTTTGCTACTATTAGAAGTCTTGTTCTAGGAGACCCTCTCTCAGCGCCGTGCCGTATGGAACCCCCTTCCGACAGCCGCGACTACCGAGTCCTGTTCTTCTGCCCCGCTTCGACGGCGCGCCTGGAGCGCATCGACGCGCCCGTCCGGCGGCTGTTGTCTCGCATCCAGGCTCCTCCCGCGGAGCTGGCTCCCATCGATGAGGCGGGGACGCTGACGGAGGCCGGCTGGAAGGTCTTCATGGTGCGCTCGCTCACCGAGCGCTCCGCCGCCCACGCCCTGGCCGCGTACGTCAGTGAGCTCACCTGCACGCTCGCCGCGGAGCTGGATGGAGAGGTGCTCGGGCTCTACATCGACGTGACGGGAGACTCGGCGCGCATCTGCCGCTGTGGCCCGGAGGATGGCCCGGAGACGTTCGCGGGCCGTCGCCCGGTAGCGCTGGGCCGCACCGCGGAGTGGCTCGAGGTGTCGCCCGCGGGCCTGTCGGCGCTCTTCCAGGTGGACATGCCGGACGACTACGAGCCGGACGCGGAGGATCGCTTCGTCGAGCAGAAGCTGCGCGAGGCCCGCGAGTTCATGGAGCAGTACCGGCGTACCAACAAGATCAGCACATGAGGTCTCGCACCCCGGTGGACCTCGCGGGCCGCTGCCCGAGGTGCTACCTGCCCACGCGCCTGTGCCTGTGCGCGGAGGTGCCGCGCCTGGACACGCGCACCGAGTTCCTCGTCATCCGCCACAACAAGGAGAAGGAGAAGTCCACCAACACGGCGCGGATGGCGGCGCTCGCCCTGCCCCGCTGCCGGGTGCTCACGTATGGCGCTCCGGGCGAGCGCTTCGATGGCTCGGTGCTGGAGGAGCCGGACACGTGGATCCTCTTTCCGAACACGCAGCCGCCCGCTCCGGACGCTCCGCCGCCTCGACGGCTGATCGTGCTGGACGGGAGCTGGGGCCAGGCACGCAGGATGGTGCAGCGGCTCCCCGCGCTGCGCAGGCTGCCGGGGCTGTCGCTGCCGCCGCCGCCGCCGAATACCCGAAGGCTCCGCCGTCCGCCCAACCCCGAGGGCATGTCCACGCTGGAGGCCATGGCGGGCGCCGTGGCGCTCCTCGAGGGTGAGGAGCTGGCCCGGCAGCTCTACGCGCTGCACGAGCTGATGATCGATCGGGTGCTGGAGAGCCGGGGCCGGCTCGGGGGCATGTGGGAGTGAGCGCGGTGGAGGCGTGGAGGGTCAGCGGACCTTCTTGAGCTCCTCGGTGAACGGCTTGGGCTCCAGGAAGCCGGTGACGCGCGGGGCCTTCAGAATCTCTCCGCCCGAGGAGATGAAGGCCACGGTGGGCAGGCCCTCCACGCCGAAGCGCTCCATCAGCGCATCGAGCGCGTCCTCGCTGTTGGTGGCGTCAATCTTGATGTTGAGGAAGCGCCCGGACTCGGAGATGACCTCGGGAGCCGGATACGTCTCGCGGTCCAGCTCCTTGCAGGCCGCGCACCAGTCCGCGAAGAAGTCGATCATCACCGGCTTGCCCTCGCTGCGGGCGCGGGCGAGCACCTGGTCGAACTCCTCGGTAGAGAAGGTGGCCTGCTTGGCGGGCATCACGTGGTGCCACTGGAACGTCGGCGCCTGGGGCGGCTGCGCCCAGCCGAGCTTCACCCAGAGCTGTCCGGTGGGGGCCGCGTCCATGGCGCCCACGCGGATGACGATGGCGACCACCACGAGCGCCACGCCCACGGCCTTGATGGCGAACTCACGCGCCCCGGCCTTGAACGAGAGGTGCACGGCACCGAGGACCACGCCCACCGCCGTGAGCGCCCCGGTGATGAAGGCGCCCGGCACGCGGCCCACCTGCGAGGACACGGCCTTCACCGTGTCGCGAGCCCAGGGGAACGCATCCCTCAGGTACGAGATGGCGAGCGCCACGAGGATGATGCCCAGCACGCTCTTCACCCACTCCATCCACTCGCCGCCGCGAGGCAGCCGCACGGTGAAGACGCCGATGAGGAAGAAGGGCACACCGATGCCGAGCGCGTAGATGAACAGCAGCCCCGCGCCCAGCGTGGTGTTCGCCGACTTGGCCACGAAGGCCAGCAGTCCGGTGAGCACCGGCCCGGTGCACGGCGCGGCGAGGAACCCGGACACGCTGCCCATGAGGAACGCGCCGGCCAGGCCCGCGCCGCCCACCGAGTTCAGCCGCTGCTGCAGGCCGTAGGGCAGCGCCAGCTCGAACGCGCCGAACATGGAGGTGGCCAGCACCAGGAGGAACACCGCCAGGCCCGTCACCACCCCGGGGTGGCCCAGCATCGCGCCGAAGGCCTGCCCCGTCTTGGCCGCCAGCACTCCGAGCGCGCTGAACACCACCCCCATGCCGATGATGTACGAGGAGGTGAGCACCAGCGCCTTGCCTCGCCCCTCCGCCTTGCGAGCTCCGAAGACGGACACGGTGATGGGGATGAGGGGGTAGACGCAGGGCGTCAGGGAGGTGAGGAGGCCGCCCGCGAACACGACGGCGGCCCCCAGGAACAGGCTCCCCGAGGCGAGGAACTGGGAGGCATCCAGCCCGGCGGTGGGGCCGGTGGGCATGAGCCAGGGAACAACCGCCACGGCGATGCCGCACACCGCGGCGAGAATTCCGACCTTCTTCAAGGCTGACGACCTCCTGTGCTCCCTCGCCCTCCTTATATACGCCGAACCGGGAGCCGGTTACTGCGGCTGCTGGGTGGGGCTGGGAACCTTCAGGCCGGCAGAACGCGCGAGCCCCATCACCCCTTCCACGGCGGCGGCGATGTACCCGAAGGGATTGGCCCCATCCACGGAGGTGACGTGGACCTCGCCCATCTTCTGTTGGAAAGCGGCCGCCACCTGGGGGAGCTGCTGCGCCAGCGTCATCTGGATGGCCTCCTGGCTGAGCGTGTTCTCGATGTCGCGCATGGCGCGGGCGCGGCTGAGCTCCAGCTCCTGCACGGTGTTGAGCTTCCGGGACTCCAGCTCGGCGATGGCCAGCTCCGCCTCGGCGATGGCGCGGCGCGCCTGGGCCACCTGCACCTGGGCCTTGAGCCGTGCCACCTCCTGCATGGTGGACGCCAGCTCGCCCTCGTGGCGGGCAGCCGCGGCTTCCTGCTCGTGGCGGATGCGCTCCAGCTCGGCCTGGGCGCGGGCGGCGGCCAGGTTGCGCTCGTGGGTGAGCTGGGCCTCGGCCATGGCGCGCTCGTGCGAGAGGCGGGCCTCGGACAGCCGGGCCTCGGAGGCCAGCTGCCCCAGCTTCCCGGACTCCTCCGCCTCCTGCTTGCGCTGGCGCAGCTCCAGCTCGGCGTTGAGCTTGCTGAGGGCCAGCTCGCGCTCGGCGGCGGCCTGGCCCTGCTTGAGGGAGCGCTCCTGGGCGAGCTTCGTCTCGGCGACACGAGCCTCGGTGGCGAGCTGCTCGAGCCGGGCGGCCTCATCGGCCTGCTGCTTGCGCTGGCGGACCTCGATGTCCGCGTTCATCTTGGCCAGCGTCACCTCGCGCTCGGTGGCCGCCTGGCCCTGCTTGAAGGTGCGCTCCTGCACGAGCTGCGCTTCGGCGACGCGAGCCTCGGAGGCCAGGGCCTCCAGTCGGGCCTGCTCCTCGGTGACGGTGCGCTTCTGGCGGACCTCCTCGTCCGCGGCGAGCTTCGTCAGGGCGATGACGCGCTCGGCCTCGGCCTCCTCGCGGCGCAGGAAGCGCTCCTTGGCCAGCTCCGCCTCGCGGGCCTGCCGCTCCTGCTCGCGGCGGTAGCGGGCCTGCATGTTCTCGAAGACGGTGCCGCTGAGGACGCGGACGTCCTGGATCTCGATGGTGTCGATGACGACGCCCCAGCCGGCGTCGGTGCTGTCATCCAGCCGACCGCGGCCGGAGACGACGGGGGCAATCTCGCGCATGAGCTCGGTGGCGATGCCCTCCTTGCGCTTGGTGAGGCACTCCTCCACGGAGAGGTTGGCCACCAGGCGCCGGGCCGCGCCGACGAACATCTCGCGCAGCAATTCCTGGAGCTTCTCGGAGGCGCGCTCCGGGAAGGAGAAGTTGAGCATCCGGAAGGCCACGAGCGGATCGACGATGCGGTAGACGGCCAGGCCCGTGACGGCGACGCCGACCTTCTCGCTGGTCACCTGGTCGGCGGTGAACTGGAGCCGCTGGACGCTGGTGGGGACGATGGCGACGGCGTCACCGGGCCACTTGAAGCAGCTGGCGCCCTGGCCGGAGACCTCTCGGACGCGGCCGCGGCGCATGTGGATGAGGAACTCACTGGGGCGGGCGGTGATGAGGCCCCACTTCTTCATCTTCTCGGGATCTTCCTCGGGCTTGCCGGCCCGCCAGCCGTGCTCGTAGCGGGTGCCGTTCACGCCGTTGCCGCCACCACCGCCGTCCTTGACCAGCTGCATCCGCATCTCGGACTCGATGGCCACGTTGTTCCCATTCGTCCTGCTCTGCTTGCCGTTGGCGCTCATGCGTTCGCCCTCCGAGGGGGACGCAGTGCAGAGAAGCGGCCAAGTCCAGGTTTACGTGGTTCCAGGCACTTACGGGATGCGAGTGATCCAATCTGGCGCGACTGGCCCGGAAGGGTGCAGGCGGGGCTGCACCAGGTCGGAACGGGAAGAGCAGGCTGCCCCAAGGTGGCGCGGCGGCATGCCCCCCACCCTGACTGACTGTTCGGCCAGCCCAGCCCTGGAAGGCGCCCGCGCCCCGCTCCCGGGATGGAGCCCGCGCCGCTCTTATGTTTCCTTGACCGCGAGGCGCTCGCTTTAATATTAGACCGTCCTGGTCCACATTGAGTGGGACAATGTAGGCCAGCGGGAAGGTTCGTTGAGATGAAGCTGCCGATCTACATGGACAACCACGCCACCACCCCGCTGGACCCGCGGGTGCTGGAGGCCATGCTGCCGTACCTGCGCGAGGACTTCGGCAATGCCGCGTCGCGCAACCACGCCTTCGGCTGGAAGGCCGAGGCCGCCGTGGAGAAGGCCCGCAAGCAGGTGGCGGAGCTCATCGGCGCCTCGGACAAGGAGATCGTCTTCACCTCCGGCGCCACCGAGTCCGACAACCTGGCCATCAAGGGCGTGCTCGAGTTCTACAAGGCCAAGGGTGACCACATCATCACCCTGAAGACGGAGCACAAGGCCGTCCTCGACACCTGCAAGCGCCTGGAGCGCATCCGCCAGGAGCGCCTGGACGAGCTCAAGATGCTGCGCCTGTCGCAGCTCGCCGAGACGGACGTCACCCAGGACAACCTGGCGGAGCTGTCCGCGAAGCACCGGATTGAAGAGGACGCGCAGTACCAGAAGTGGGCCGCGCTCCCCACCGGCGGCGCCCGCGTCACCTACCTGGACGTGGAGAAGGACGGCCGCGTCAGCCTGGAGAAGCTCGCCGCCGCCATCACCGACAAGACGGTGCTGGTGTCGATCATGTTCGCCAACAACGAGATCGGCACCGTGCAGCCCATCGCCGAGATCGGCAAGCTGTGCCGCGACAAGGGCGTCCTGTTCCACTGTGACGCCGTGCAGGGCATCGGCAAGCTCCCGTTCAACGTCGAGGAGCTGAAGGTGGACCTGGTCTCCATCTCCGCTCACAAGATATACGGCCCCAAGGGCGTGGGCGCCCTCTACGTGCGCCGCAAGCCGCGCGTGCGCATCGCCCCCATCATCGACGGCGGCGGCCACGAGCGCGGCATGCGCTCCGGCACGCTGAACGTGTCCTCCATCGTCGGCTTCGGCAAGGCCGCCGAAATCGCCCGCGAGGAGATGGCCGAGGAGTCCGCCCGCATCTTCCGCCTGCGCGAGAAGCTGCGCACCGGCATCCTCGGCCAGCTGGACATGGTCACCGTGAACGGCTCCCTGGAGCACAGGCTGCCGGGCAACCTCAACGTCTCGTTCGCCTATGTGGAGGGCGAGGCGCTGATGATGTCCATCAAGGACGTGGCGGTGTCTTCCGGCTCCGCGTGCACCTCCGCCTCGCTCGAGCCCTCGTACGTCTTGCGAGCGTGCGGCGTCGAGGAGGACATGGCGCACAGTTCCATCCGCTTCGGCATCGGACGATTCAACACCGAGGAAGAGGTGGACTTCGTGGTCCGGCTGGTGGTGGACAAGGTCCGCAAGCTCCGGGACATGAGCCCCCTCTACGAGATGGCCAAGGAAGGCGTCGACCTCAAGAGCATCGAGTGGACGGCACACTAGCCGGCAGGCTGTTGCCGACCCCCCGCCTGCGTTAAAAGATTCGTGAAGGAGTCCCCATGGCTTACAGCGACAAGGTCATCGAGCACTACGAGAACCCCCGCAATGTCGGGACGTTGGACAAGGAAGACCCCAACGTGGGCACCGGCCTGGTGGGCGCGCCCGCCTGCGGCGACGTCATGCGCCTGCAGCTGAAGATCTCCGACGAGGGCCTCATCGAGGACGCCAAGTTCAAGACGTTCGGCTGCGGCTCGGCCATCGCCTCCAGCTCGCTCGTCACCGAGTGGGTGAAGGGCAAGACGGTGGACCAGGCAATGACCATCTCCAACAAGGATGTGGCGCGCGAGCTGTCGCTGCCTCCGGTGAAGATCCACTGCTCGGTGCTGGCCGAGGACGCCATCAAGGCGGCCATCGAGGACTTCAAGAAGAAGCGCCAGGCGCGGCAGACGAAGCAGACCGCGTCCTGATCCATCAGCCCCGGGAACGGGCGGGAAGAGGTGCAGTGATGAGCGAGCAGGCGACCCCACAGATTCAGCAGCCCCAGGCGGCGTCTGCCCCCGTGCCCGCCGGCAAACCCGCCGGCAAGGGCATCATCCTGAGCGACAGCGCCGTGAAGCGGCTGCGCGTCCTCCTGGAGCAGCGCCAGACGCCCGAGGCCGGGCTGCGCCTGGCCGTGAAGGGCGGCGGCTGCTCGGGCCTCCAGTACGCCATGGAGTGGGCCGAGAAGCCCCGCGAGCGCGACAAGGTCTTCGAGCGCGACGGCGTCCGCGTCTTCGTGGACCCCAAGAGCTACCTGTACCTGATGGGCACGGAGCTGGTGTTCGAGGAGACGCTGATGGGCTCCGGCTTCAAGCTGCAGAACCCGAACGTGAAGGGCGCGTGCGGCTGCGGCGAGAGCTTCACCATCTAGCCCGGACACTCCCGGCCCGAGCGAGCGCGCAGGCCCCTCTCCCCCTGGCGGAAGGCGGTGGGGAGAATTAACGGCTCCCTGGCACCCCGCCCGTGCGCGGCCATGAGCCAGCCGACATTTCAGGGGGCTCGGCACGAGACCGGGCCCTTTTCATTTTCGCCCGCGAGGAGTGACACCGTGAAGTGTTGGAACTGCGAGGGGGAGACGGGCGGGCGGCCCTTCTGCCCGGGATGCGGAAAGATCGCCGCGAGGCCCCCAGGGGCCACCCTCTTCGACTTCTTCGAGCTGCCGCCGAGCTACGACGTGGACGTGCCCACCCTGGAGCGGCGCTTCCGCGAGCTGTCGCTCCAGCTCCACCCCGACCGCTTCGCCCAGGCCGACGCCCGCGAGCGGCGCCTGTCGCTGGAGCAGACCACCACCCTCAACGAGGCCTACCGCACGCTGAAGGATCCGTCTCGCCGGGCCTTCTACCTGCTCAAGCTGCATGGGGTGGACATGGACCGCGAGGACGCGGGGACCCAGAAGGACATGCCCGCCGAGTTCCTCGAGGAGGTGCTGGAGCTGCGCGAGGAGCTGGAGGGGGCCATCCACGCCCGGGACCTGACGCGGGCCCAGGCCATGGCGGTGGACGTCACGGCGCGCCAGCGCGAGGCGCTCACCGAGGCCGCCAACGCCCTGCGGGCCCTCCACGACGGCGAGGATGAGCCGGCCCTGGTGAAAAAGGCATCGCACGCGCTGGGACGGGTGAGGTACTTCACGCGCTTCCTCGAGCAGGTAGAGGAGTTCGAGGAGGAGGCGGTGGTGTGAGCAAGAACGGCTATCTGCAGATCCACGATCCCCTGAAGCCCAAGGGGTACGCGGTGGGCATCGACCTGGGGACCACGAACTCGCTGGTGGCCTCGGTCATCCAGGGCAAGCCCCAGTGCCTGCCGGCGGACGAGGGCGACGCGCGGCTGCTGCCCTCGGTGGTGCACTACGCCAAGGACGGCGGCGTGGTGGTGGGCGCGCGCGCCCGGAAGCTGGCCGCCGAGCACCCCACCGACACCATCATCTCCGTGAAGCGCTTCATGGGCCGCAGCCCGGAGGACCCGGAGACGCGCAAGCTGGGCCACTACAAGTTCTCCCAGGGCTCCGGCCCCGTGGTGCGCTTCGAGGTGGCGGGCGGCCAGCCCGTGACGCCCATCGAGGTGTCCGGGGAGATCCTCCGCGCGCTCAAGCGCCGCGCCGAGTCCCACTTCGCCGGCAAGGTGGAGCAGGCCGTCATCACCGTGCCCGCCTACTTCGACGACGCCCAGCGCCAGGCCACCAAGGACGCGGGCCGGCTGGCCGGGCTGGAGGTGCTCCGGCTGCTGAACGAGCCCACCGCCGCGGCGCTGGCCTACGGGCTGGACAAGGGCAGCCAGGGCACCTTCGCGGTGTACGACCTGGGCGGCGGCACCTTCGACATCTCCATCCTCAAGCTGGTGGAGGGCGTCTTCGAGGTGAAGTCCACGGGCGGAGACTCGGCGCTGGGCGGCGATGACTTCGACCGGGCCATTGCCCAGCGGGTGCTCCAGGCCATGAGCCAGGGCTCGCCCTCCCCTTCCCTGGTGGCGGAGGTGCTCGCCGCCGCGCGCAGGACGAAGGAGGCGCTCACGGACGCGCCCGAGGTGGAGCTCGTGGCCGCCGGCCACCGCCAGCTCATCAAGCGCGAGGACTTCGAGGCCTGGATCCAGCCGCTCATCCAGAAGACGGGCATCGTCTGCCGGCGGGCGCTCAAGGACGCGGGCGTGACGGCGGCGGAGCTGGACGGCGTCATCCTCGTGGGCGGGGCCACGCGCGTGCCGGCGGTGCGCCGCTTCGTGGCGGAGCAGTTCGGCCGCGAGCCGCTGGGCGACATCGACCCGGACCAGGTGGTGGCGCTGGGCGCGGCGGTGCAGGCGGACCTGCTCACCAACGCGGACCGGCAGGACGAGGTGCTCCTGCTGGACGTCATCCCCCTGTCGCTGGGCCTGGAGACGATGGGCGGCATCGTCGAGAAGCTCATTCCCCGGAACTCCACCATCCCCACGGCGGCGGCCCAGGTCTTCACCACCTTCAAGGACGAGCAGACGGGCCTGGACGTCCACGTGCTCCAGGGCGAGCGCGAGGCCGTGGAGGACTGCCGCAGCCTGGCGCGGTTCCGGCTCTCGGGCATCCCCGCCATGCCGGCCGGCATGGCCCGCGTGGAGGTGCGCTTCCAGGTGGACGCCGACGGCATCCTCTCCGTCACCGCCCAGGAGCAGAGCACCGGCGTCACCCAGTCCATCACCGTGAAGCCCAGCCACGGGCTCACGGATGAGGAGATCGAGCGCATGCTGCTCGACTCCATCGACCACGCGGAGGAGGACATCCAGCTGCGCCAGGTGCGCGAGCAGCGCGTGGAGGCCGAGCGGGTGCTCACGGATGCCGCCAAGCAGCTCGGAGAGCATGGCGCCCTCCTCCAGGACGGCGAGCGGGCGGCCATCGAGGCGGCCATGGAGCGGGTGCGCGAGCTGGCCAAGGGGGAGGACTCCCACGCCCTCAAGCAGGCCATCCACGCCCTGGACGAGGTGTCCCGGCCCTTCGTGGAGCGGGTGATGAACCAGGCCATCCGCCAGGTGGTCGCCGGACACTCGGTGGAGGAGTACTGAGGTGCCCAAGGTCCACTTCAAGAGCCCGCTGGACGATGTCACCACCGAGGTGAAGCCCGGCACCACCCTGCTGGAGGCCGCCGAGGGGTGCGGCGCCCACGTGGGACATAGCTGTGGCGGGGTGTGCGGGTGCTCCACCTGCCATGTGTGGATCCGCAAGGGGCTGGACTCGCTCTCCGAGCAGACGGACGCGGAGATGGACCGGCTGGACATGGGCTTCGACGTCCGGCCCTACTCCCGGCTCAGCTGCCAGTCAGAGGTAGGTGCGGAGGACCTCCTGGTGGAGATCACCGAGGAGTCCCTGACGGCCTTCATGGACGAGAACCCGGCCCTGAGGCACCAGTTGGAGGCCGAAGGGAAATGGCCGCTCAAGAAGTGATGTTCTCGTAGTCGGTTCCGCTTGACGGGGGCGCGGCGGTTCCCTATATGTCCGCCCCCACAGCAGCACAGCACCCCACCTGCCCAGGTGGTGGAATTGGTAGACACACTAGATTCAGGGTCTAGCGCCTGCAAGGGCATGGAGGTTCGAGTCCTCTCCTGGGCACACTGAAGTAAAGAAGGGCCCCGGCTTCACCGCCGGGGCCCTTTTTCTTTTCCCACCCTGGGCGGGAAGGACGGGCTCCAGAGCTGCCTCCGGAGCCCCCTCCCCGGGCTGTCCTACCCGCGCGCCCACCGCCAGCGGCGAGCCCCCAGGGCCGCCAGCGCCAGCAGGGCCAGCGTCACGGAGCCGCCCGCGCCAGAGCCGCTGCTGGAGCAGCCCGGCGGCTCCTCGGCCTGCGTGCCGGTCCCCTTCACGGGAACCACCCCGGCCGGCGCGGTGGCGCCCTGGGCAAACACCTGCACCTCGTTCCGGACCTCACCCTCCCCCTGCGGCTGGAAGGAGACCCGGATGACGCGGCTGCCGCCGGCCGGGATGGGGGTGGCCAGCTCCGAGCTGTCCACCGAGAAGGCCGCGACCTCCTCCTTCAGCCGCGCCGTCACCCGCTGCTCCTGGGAGGAGGTGTTCGTCACGGTGATCTCCTTGAACCCGCAGGGCGTGCCCACCTCCACGAGCCCGAAGTCCAGCGCGGAGGGGCTGACGGTGAGCGCCGCCCGGATGCCCTCGCCATGCAGCGCCACCGTGAGCTGCAGGGACGGGTTGGCGAGGACGACCTTCAGCGTGCCGTTCACGTCCACCTCCGCCTGCGGGGTGAAGGCCACGGAGAGCTCCGCCTCCTGGCCCGGCGCCACGACGAACGGCAGGGCCGGGCTCGTCAGCGCGAAGTGCGAGGCGGCCGAGCCCTCCACGAACAGCGCCGAGACGGTGGCGGGGCTGCCGCCGGCGTTGACGATGCGCACCTTGCGCGGGCTCGAGGTGCTGCCGACGAGCTGCCGCCCGAAGTCCAGGGACGACTCCGATAGGTGGATCGACTGGCCGATGCCCGTGCCGCTGAGGGGAACCGCCACGGTCGGCGTGGCGGGAGCGCTCGAGATGACCTGCAACAGGCCCGAGAACGCCCGCTCCGCGTTCGGCAGGAACGACACCGCCACATCCACGGAGGCTCCCGCCGGCAGGGCCACCGGAAGCTGCGGGGTCGCTACGGAGAAGGCTGCCGCGTCCGTCCCGCCCACCGACAGTCCGCTCACGACGAGGACGCCCGTGCCCACGTTGGTGAGCGTGAGGATGCGGGGCGCGACGGAATGGCCCACCAGCACGTTCCCGAAGTCCAGCTGGGTCGCGGACAGCTGCAGGCTGGACGCGGTGCCCACGCCGCGCAGGTTCGCCTCCAAGCTCCCGGCATTCGTGGCCAAGACGGCCCGAGCCGCTCGAGGGCCCGCGGCCCGCGGGAGGAACTGCACGCGGACCAGGGCGCTCTGCGACGGTGCCACCAGCAGCGGCAGCACTCCCCCGCCGAGGCTGAAGTCCAGGGCCCCACCCACGGGGCCCGCCGCGGCGTCCGCGAAGGTGATGGAGGAGACCACCAGCTCCCTCTCGCCCACGTTCTTGATGACGAGCTCCCGCATGACGGCCTGCCCCACGTTGGAGCTGCCGAAGTCGAGCTCCGAGGGCTGCAGCTCCGCGGCGGCCCCCACCCCCGTCCCGGACATCATCAGGTTGAAAAGACGATTCGTGAAGGCGTCACTCTCGATGACGGCGCTGCTGGGGAAGGCGCCGCGCCGGGTGGGCGCGAAGGTGACGGTGAACGTCCAGGACTCCGCCGGCGCCAGCACCAGCCCGGTGGGCAGCCCCGAGAGGGTGAAGGCCGCATCGGCGGGAGGCGTCACCTGGGTGATCTTCACCGGGTACGAGCCGGTGTTCTTGACGGTCACCGCCTGCTGGACCGAGCTACCCACCTCCACCGCGCCGAAGATGACGTTGGCAGGTGCCAGGCTCAGCTGGCCGTCGACCCCTACGCCCTTCAGCTCCACCGGGGGCGCGGGCTCGAAGGCATTGCTGACGGCGAAGAGCTTGCCCGTCGTCTCGCCCAGGGTGCTCGGGGTGAAGACGAGGGCCAGGAGCTTCTGCTGGCCCGGGGCGATCCGCAGCGGCTGCTCCTGCGAGGGCGGAGGCAAAGGCGCGTTGAGCTTGAAGTCCGGCTGGGAGACGAGGAGCTGGGTGATCTCCAGCTCGGCCGTGCCCGGGTTGGAGACGACCACCACCTGCTCCGCGCTGGTCTGGGTCAGGCGCTGCTGTCCGAAGTCGAGCGAGATCACGGACCACGACAGCTTCGCCAGCGTGCCCGTGCCCGACAGGCTCACCATCAGCGGGGAAGGCAGATCGGTCATGAGGCTGACGCTCCCCGTCGCCGCCCCCGGCGCGGTCGGCTTGAAGATGACGTCGAAGACGAAGGAGCTGTTCGGGGCCACCACGATGGGCAGCGCGTCACTCGAGCGGAGGGCCACGGTGAACGGCCCCTGTACGGGCAGGCTCTGCAGGACGAGCTCTCCGCTGCCCGTGTTGGTCAGGGTGATGGCTCTGCGCTGGCTCTCGGAGCCGACGCGCACGTCTCCGAAGAAGACCGTGCCGGGACTGACGCTCGCCTGGGCGGTGGTCCCTACCCCGGTCACGCTCAGCACCGTCGGGCCGTTCGACGCGTTCGACGTGAAGGTGAGGGTCCCGGTGAAGCTGCCCTGGCTCGTCGGGGCGAAGGCCACCTGGAAGCTGATGGAGCTGTTGGGCTGAACCGTGAAGGAGGCCGGCCCGGCGTAGGTGAAGGGCCCCGTCGCGGTGGGGGCGGCGGTCACGATGAGCGGAGCGGTCCCCGCGTTGGTGAGCGTCGCCGTCAGCTGACGGGTGGCTCCCACCCGCACTCCGCCGAAGTCGAGCACGGAGGGGCTCATCACGGCCGTGGCACCCCCTCCCGAGCCCGACAGGGCAATCGTCACCGTCGGATTGCTCACGTCATTGCTGCTCAGGGCCAGCTGGGCCTGGGCAAGCCCCTGGACCACGGGGCTGAAGACCACCGTGACGCTCCGGCTCTGCCCCGCGGGCACATCGATCGAGGCCGGAGAGAAGGTGAAGGCGGCGGCACCCGACCCGCTCTTGGTCAGGTTGGCGGTCAAGGTGCCCGTACCGATGTTGCTCACCGTCAGCGTCAGCGTCTTGTTGCCGTTCACGGGCACCGTCCCGAAGTCCAGCACGGCGGGGCCCACCGAGATGGTGGGGCTCACGCCCGCTCCCGTGATGGGAACGACGAGGGTGGCGCGCGCCGGATCATTGGTGCTCAGGGTGAGCGTGGCCGTGACAGCGCCCACGGCCGTGGGGCGGAACGACACCAGCAGGTCCCTCGACTGCCCACCCTGGAGCGAGAAGCCCGAGGACGGAAGGACCGTGAAGGCCGTGGCCCCCGAGCCCCCCAGGGCGATGCTGTTGACGAGCAGGTTCCCCGTCCCGGTGTTGGTCACGGTCACCGTCCTCGTGACGGTGGTGTTCACACCCTGCTCACCGAAAGCGAGCAACGACGGGCTCACCGAGGCGCTCGGCGACGCGCCCGTGCCCGTGATCGCGACGGTGACGGTCGGGCGGTTCACATCGTTGGTGGACAGCGTCAGGGTGGCGGTCGCGGCCCCTGGAACCGTGGGGGAGAACGCCACCGTCAGCTGGCGGGAGCCTCCCGCCGGAACCGAGAAGGAGGTCGGCGTGACACTGTAGGCCGCGGCCCCCGAGCCACTCAGGGTGGCATTGCTGATGGCCAGCGTCCCCGTCCCGGAGTTGACCACCGTCACCGTCCTCACCGCGTTGCCGCCCACGCTCTGCTCACCGAAGTCGAGGACCGTTGGGTCCACCGCGATGGAGGGGCTCACGCCCACGCCCGAGAGGGCCACGGTGACGGTGGGACTGCCCGCCTCATTGGTGGTGAAGACGAGCGTGGCGCTGGCCACCCCCACCGTGGTGGGACTGAACACCACCGACAAGGGCGCGCTCGCATTGGGTGCCAGCGTGAACGTTCCCAGCGTGACGGAGAACAACGAGGCCTGGGAGCCCGAGAGGGAAGCGGAGACCTGGAGCGGAGCGCTCCCCGTGTTCAGCACCGTCACGACCCGGGCCGCGCCAGGGACGCCGACCGGCTGTTCACCAAAGTCGACGAGGCTGGGGCTTATCTGCGCCGCTGACTGCGCCAGCAACGCCGTGGACTGCCGTCCTCCCGAGCCCCCCAAGGCCGCGCTCGCGGACTCGGAAGGACCGCAGGAGACGAGCAATCCAAGACACACCACTGCCAGAAGATTCAGTCGCAGCACGGGGCCCTCCCTGGAGAGAGGGAGACTCTATCCGAGACTGCCACTCTGCGAGAAAACGAACATTACGGCGTCGCGGGCTCCACGGCCTCGTGGGCCACGTGGTGTGTGGCTTCGCGCGCCAGACTGCCACCGCGACGCAGATCCTTCAGGCGCAGCTTGCGCTGGTGCACGGAGACGGCGCCCACGCCGATGTTGGCGAGCACCGTGCCCAGGTGGGTGAGCGTGGAAAAGGCCGCCGCATCCGCCTCGGAGGCGCCGAGGCTGCGCGCCGCCCAGCTCGTGACGAAGTAGTACAGCCCCATACCCGCCGGAACTCCCGGCACGGCCTGCCCCAGCGCGATGGCGCCCAGGACGACGGCCCCGGCGAACAGGCCTCCGGAGATCCCCAGGCCATGCAGGGCCATCCCGTAGGCCAGCGCGGGCGCCAGCACGGGCCCCACGGACCAGACGAGCGCCGTCGCCATGCCCCGGAAGCTGCGCGCGGTGCCCAGCCCGTCCGCCACGTGCTGGAGCAGGTTCTGCAGCCGGGGCAGCCGGTGGCGGCGCTGGAGCGCGTGGGCGAGCGGCCGCGAGTAGTGCGCCAGCAGCACCACGAGCGCCACCAGCCCGACGCACAGGTACAGGGCCACCTCCAGGGCGCCACGGAAGTGGACCATCGTCTTGCCGAAGGGGCCCAGGAAGGAGAGCGCCACCAGCAGCATCAGCGCGGCGAACTCCAGCAGCTTGCACACCGCCACCGAGCCCAGGCACTGCAGGAAGGGCAGCCGCTGCGTCCTCGCCAGCAGGAAGGAGCGGATGATGTCGCCCAGCTTCCCGGGCAGCACGTTGTGCGTGAAGGCGCCGATGGCCACCAGGTGGTAGCGCTCCTTGAAGGGCACCTTGCGCTGGAGCGTCTGCTGCCACTGCAGCGCTCGCAGGGGGATGATGGAGGCCTCCAGCAGCATGAACGGGATGAGCCAGACCAGGTGGCCCGGCAGCTCCTGGAAGAACTGCCGCAGCGGGAAGCGCGGCACGAGCAGCGGGCCGGGCTCCCCCACGTTCCAGTGGAAGAAGGCCGTGGAGATCAGCACCACGGTGATCACGGCGCCCAGCACGCCCATCAGCACGTGGAGGACCGCCTTGCTCCGAGGTGCCTGGCCCCCGGCCTCAGGCACGGTAGGCCTCCGAGAGCCGCTGGTGCAGGCGCACGCAGTGGCTCAGGCCCGAGAGGTCCACGGGCGCGTCGCCAGGCCAGCACACCGTGCTGCGCGTCTCCGTCTTCGTCAGGCCGCCATGGGAGCCGAACTCCCAGGCGAAGCCCACCGTGGAGCCCGGCGCCACGGCGTCGCCAAAGAGCACCAGGTCTCCCGCGGTGCTCAGGTGCGGCAGCTCGCGCAGGTAGTCCGCCACCGCCTGCCGGGAGAACTCCTCGGCCAGCGGCGCGCTCGCGATGTCATCCGGGCCGTACACCCCACCCTTCACCAGCGCCACGGCGGAGTTGCCGCGCCGCACCGCCACCATCCCGATGTCCGGGTGCCGAGAGGCTCGGGCCAGCACGTCGCGGTGGTGCGCGACGAGCTCCGCGGCCTCCAGCGGCGTGTGCTCCCGCGTGAGGTACACGTGCGCGAAGTTGCCGGACTCCACGACGACGGGAGAGTCCGTCCCGCGAGGCGCTCGCGCCGCCCCCAGGGGACGCCCGTCCAGCAGCCCGCGCTCGATGTCGGGCGACAGCGGCACCCCGGGCCCGCGCAGCAGCGCGTCCTCCAGGTGCTGGCCCTGGCGCTGCTCGAAGGGAAGGCTGCCCACGTGGCCGTGGTCGGTGACGAAGACGATGTCGTACGGGCGCTCGACGCAGCGGGCCATCGCATACAGCTCGGCGAGGTAGGCATCCACGCGGTGCAGCTCCGCGATGGCCTGCTGCGAGCGGGGCCCGCGCCGGTGGGACACCTCGTCGTAGTTGCCGAAGACGAGGTAGATGGCGGGCACCCCGCGCACCATGTCCACCAGCGCCTTGGTGTGCACGAAGCTCCAGCCCAGCCGCTGCAGCATGACGCGGCTGAGGAGGAACCCGCGCTCGTGGCGCCAGTCCCCCAGGGCGTGCGCCCAGCGCCAGATCTCCTGCATCGCGCGCCAGGTGTCCGCGCCGAACGAGCGCAGGTAGGCCCAGGGGCTCACGGTGCGAGCGACGAGCAGCCCCTCCATCTCCGCGGACAGGGAGCGCGCCATGACCTTCAAGCTCGCCAGCGTGCTCATGCACAGCCGGTTGCGCGCGCCCGCCTGGAACAGCGAGAAGTAGGTGTGCCCGCCGTCGGCGAGCAGGCTGGTGCCCTCGCGCTGCCCGAGCCGCTGCTCGATGTGCAGCGCGTCACGCGGAGTGTTCATCTGGACCTTGCGGCCCAGCTCGCGATCGAACCAGGAGTAGGCCGGCAGGTTCGGATGCTCGAGCCCATAGAGCAGCCCGGCCTGGAAGAAGGGCGTGGAGGCAGGCGAGCCCCAGAAAGCCTCTTCGAAGTGATACGCGCCCGAGCGCACCAGCTGGGAGAAGAACGGCATGCTCCGGGTCCGGATGGCCTCATCCAGCAGGTCCTTCGGGACACCATCCAGGTGGACGACGAGCAACCGCCGAGGGTGCTTGGACACCACGGGCGGAACCTTGCGGCCGATGCGCCGGGCCAACGCACATGCCCATGCCTGCAACTCTGAGGTGAGAACATTGCTCACGTTGACGGCTCCCCGTTGTGAAGAGCGAAAATGAGCATGCAGGGAGACGTCAGCCGTGAGTGCGCGTGAGCTCTCTTGGTGAGCGAGCGAGCAGGTCCCGCTGCGGAGGAGAGGGGTTGGAGGGTCCCGCCCCTTGGGGCATGACGGAGGCTCGCATGCTGCTTCCCGCACTCGTGGTTCTCGTGGTGGGTGCATCCCCCGTCACCGTCGTCCCCAAGCCAGAGCCGACCTCCAGCCAGAATCCGGGCCCGAAGACCGAGGGCGTGGATGCCATCGCCATTCCGCTGGTGAGCTTCAACTCGGACATGGGGGTGGGCTACGGCGTGGTGGGAGGCATGTTCCTCTACGGAAAGGGCCACACGCCGTACCAGCACGGGCTGGGCGCGCAGGTGTTCTTCACCAACCGAGGCATCCAGAACCACTACGTGCGCTACGACGGGCCGCAGCTGCTGGGCCCGATGCGGGTGGAGGCGCGCTTCGAGTACAAGCGCGAGTTCCGCAGCCCCTTCTATGGCGCGGGAAACCGCTCGGCGCCGGAGTTCACCGGCGACGTGGATGACATCCGGTACAACTACGACAAGGGCTCGCCGGGCGCGTGGCTGCGGCTGCGAGGGCGGCCCTTCGGCGAGAGCCACCCGTTCCAGGTGTATGGGGGCTACTCGTGGCGCTACACGCGGGTGGCGCCGTACGAGGCGTCGATGCTCTCGGAGATGAACCCGGTGGGCATCGAGGGCGGCCCGACGGGGCAGGTGCTCGGCGGCGTGCTCTGGGACACGCGGGACAGCGAGACGGATCCGACGACGGGAGGCGCGGAGGAGCTGGCGGTGCGCATGTCGGCGCCGATGACGGGCAGCCGCTACCGGTACATGGGGATCGCGCTGAGCGAGCGGCGCTACTTCAAGCTCTCGTCGCGGTTCGTGCTGGCGCAGCGGGTCTCCGTGGACATGCTGTTCGGCGAGGTGCCCTTCTTCGAGTGGAGCAGCACGGGTGGGGTGCTCTTCACCGAGGGCGTGGGGGGCATGAGCAGCGTGCGAGGCATCGAGCGCAACCGGTTCGCGGGGAACATCAAGGTGTTCTCGAACACGGAGCTGCGCTTCCACGCGTTCGACATGAAGCTCTTCGGCCAGACGATGAAGCTGGGCGCGGTGGGGTTCGTGGACATGGGGCGGGTGTGGCACCCGGGGGTGACGGACGGCCCGTGGCATAAGTGGCACCCGGGAGTGGGCGGGGGGATTCGCCTGGCGCGGCGCGCGGCGGTGATCCGGGTGGACTACGCGACGTCCACCGAGGCGGGTGGCCAGCGCCTCTATATGAACTTTGGCCACATGTTCTGAGGCCCGGCGGATCCGCGCCGGGATCGGCTGAAAGCCTTATTGGCAGGCGTCCTCTCTGAGCCGGGATCGATTAGGCTGAAGGCCTATGCGTCATCTCGGATTCTTCGGGCTGCTCCTGGCGCTGGCCGCGTGCCGTGAGAAGGGACCGGCCGACGGCGCGGTGAAGGTCTCCATCAGCTACGGCACCTACACGCCCGCGTGCCTCCGTGTGTCCGCGTGGGATACGGATGGGAAGCGCTCGGAGACGGACATCCCGCGCGGTGCGTTCAAGACGCCGGGGGAGCGGAGGGTGACTGTCGCGGTGTTCCGCAAGCCGGACTGGGGCCGCGAGCTGAGCATGGAGGTGGCCTCCTATGACGCCTCCGCCGACGGGCTCTGCACGGGCAACGTACTGGAGCGCCACGGCTCGGGCGAGCCCATGACGGTCCCGCTGGGGGCCTTCGAGACGTTCGAGGTGACGCTCGAGGCCCAGGACGACGATGGTGACACGCACGTCCGGAAGACCGACACGGTGGCGGGGACGGACTGTGACGACACGCTGAACACGGTGCACCCGGGCCTGCCCGAGGTCTGCACGGGAGCGCGGGACACCGACTGCGACGGAGCCACCGCCTGCGCGGACAGCGAGTGCCTGGACAAGACGTGTGATGACAAGAACCCGTGCACGCTGGAAGACCGCTGCCGGCCAGGGACCAGCTCGACCGTCGAGTGCGTGGGGACCCTGAAGACGTGCCAACCGCCCAACCTCGTCTGTTACACGAACGAGTCCGTGTGCAACCCCGCCACGGGCGAGTGCGTCCACACCCAGCAGCTGCCGGACAAGACGTGCAATGACGAAGATGCCTGCACGTCGGGCGACCAGTGCGGCATGGACGCCTCGTGCAAGGGCACGCCCTCAGTCACCTGCAACAGCCCGCCGAATATGGCCTGCTACGAGAGCACCGGCACCTGCGACAAGATGACGGCCGCCTGCTCCTACACCCCCAAGCCCGCCACGGTGAGC